>JAWVZD010000079.1:0-7327 GCA_033722395.1 Thermoanaerobaculia bacterium
GCAGGGGGCGGTCTTCGGCCTTTGCCGCGCGGGCGTGGCCGCCGGCTGTGCCGATGGAACGGGCCAGGCCGGAGCTTGCGAGAGCATCGAGGATCAGTACGAGATCATCGGTGGAAGCCAAGCTCCCTGGTTGGCTACCGAGAGGAGGCTTTTCGTGACCAGCGCCTTTTTCGATGTCGGTGTCGCTTACGATCCGGTCAGCTCACCAGACTCCTTTGCCAGCGTCGAAGACGCCGACGCAATCTGCCAAGCGGCCGCCGTGGCGGCCGGACTCGATCGCGGTAATCCGTACCGGGCCTGGCTATCGGGTGTTACGAGCGCTGGCGTTGTGAGCCCCGCGACGCGCTTCCAGCAGGCGGCGGTGCCTTATGTCCTGGTCGACGGCACACCGGTGGCAGCCAATTGGGCCGATCTGGTGGACGGTACGCTCCTCAACCCGATCGATCGCGACGAGTTCGGCGATCCCGTTTTGGGCGAACCGAAGTTTGATGATGTATGGACCGGCACCCAGGCCGACGGCCACGCCAGTTCCCATCGTTGCAACGAATGGAAAGGGAACGACCCGGTGCTGAAGGGCCACACCATGTCGACGGATGAGGGTTGGAGTCAGCTCGTCACGAGGCTCAACTGCTTCGTTGGCGCCGAAGCACGGTTCTTCTGCTTCGAGCAGTAGACGCTCCATCGGCTACCCGCACTCGCTGTGGCGAAGTTCCTTCGCCCCTGGAGCGTTCGTCCGCCCCGTCCTCCGGACGACTCCTGATCCTCAGGTCGCGGAGTCGCCGTCGTCCTTCTTGAACGGTGCCTTGGCCACCACCTTGACGCCTTCGATCGTCCCGGTGACGACGTCGGTCACCGCCTCGACCGCCGACTCGCCGATGTCGCCGGCCGCTTCGAGCGCTCCGGTCGCCGCCGCCGAGGCGGTCTTGCCGACGTCGGCACCGATCTCCTTGGCGGCCTGAATCGCTCCGACCACGGCCGCTTTGGCGACCCCGGCCACGTCGCCGCCGACCTCCGAGGTGCCCTTGACCAGACCTCGGGCGGTGCTGCTCGCCGCCTCGGTCAGGTCGCCACCGATCTCCTTCGTACCCTTGAGGGTGCCTTGGATGGCGCTCTTCGCGGCCGAGGCCAGGTCGGTGCCCACCTCGTTGGCGCCGCGGATGGCGCCGCGCGCCACGCCGAACGCCGCGTCTTTCAGAGTGACGGCGATGTCCTTCGTGGCGACGATCGCACCCTGGACCGAGGTGCTGATCGCCCCGGTGACGTCGCCGCCGATCTGCTCCGTTCCCTTGACCGCGGCCCGGATCGTGTCCGAGATCACCCCGGCAGTTACCGTCGTCACCTCGCCGATGCCGCGGACGATGCCGATCACCGTGCCCTTGAGCACCCGGGTGGCGCCGGAGCCGACCTCCTCGGTCGCCTCGAGCGCGCCGGTGATCAGATCGGCGGCCGAGTCGGCGATGGCGCGGCCGACGTCGCTCGCCCCGCGCAGCGCGCCCACCAGGGCCTTGCGCGTCGCGTCGACCGTGGCGCCGACGACATCGCCCGTTCCTTCGATGATTCCGACCAGACCTTCTTTGAGCTTGGCGCCGAGATTCGTATCCGCCATGCTGTCCTCCGTTCTGCAGAGTGAACGATCGTGCGCGCGACGTGGATCACCCGCGATCTCACTAAAAATTAATTATAACACAAATTATTCTATCAGGTTCGATAGGGGTCGAACGGCCCTCGGTGAGGAGGGCGCCGCTACCGGCTACCGGTCACCGCTACCAGTCGCCGGGCGCGGGGTATGGAGAGCGAGCCCGAGGACGTCGGCGTAGAGCTCGAAGTCGGAGTCGGTCGTGTAGAGCGGCACTTCGAGCTCGTGGGCGACGGAGCAGATCAGCAGGTCGACGGCGCTGCCGGTGATACCTCTGCGCCGGCAGCGGTTGAAGAACTCGGCCGCGCGCTCGTAGTCTCTCGTCTCGATCCTCAGATCCGGGAAGGGTCGCAGCGCCGTCCGCAGCCGCTTCCAGGCCGTCTCGTCCCGCACGCCGGAGAGGATCTCCTGGCGGACCGGCCCGACCAACCCGGCATTGCCCTCCCGCACCAGCTGCTCCCACTCGCCCACGTGGCGGCGCTCGCCGGCCGACAGATCGGTCTCGCGCCGACGCAGGGCGAGCGACCAGATGGGGGTGTCGACGAGGATCAAGAGCCCGGCTTGCGGTGCCGCAGCGCCTTGTAGTCGTAGCTCTCGTCGAACGGCACCGTGCCGGCCAGATCGAGGATCTCGAGCTGCCGACGCCGCCGCACGTACTCCTCGAGCGCTCGGGTCACCGCTTCTTTCTTGGTGCGGTGCTTGCCGATCCGCCGCGCCTCCTCGATCAGCTCGTCGTCGAGTGCCAGGTTCGTCGCCATCGTTCGTCCTCCAGAGTCATCTTACACAGAAAGCTACACATGTTGCTACACAGAACGGTCAGTAGTCGTCCCGCGGCGGCAACCTCCCCGAGGGCACAGACGCAAGGCCCGTGTCGAATCGCTCACTCGCGGTGCGAGTCGGTAACGGCGCTCAGCGGTCGTCCGCGGCCCGCGCCTGGTGGATGCGGCGGAAGACCTCGTCGAGGTCGTCGCTCGCCTCGAGCGCTTTGCGGATGTAGGGCTCGTGGCGGGCCATCCGTCCTTCGACGAGCGGGCCGTCCTCGAAGTAGGCGTAGGGGACGTGCTCCTCGGGCAGCACCTCGTAGGCCGCCTGGGACGGCACATAGAACAGGAAGGCGTGCCAGACGCCGCCCTCGTCGACCCCGGCGGCCTCGCTAGCCGCCTCGGAGCGCGGCAGGACCTGCTCTTCGAACGGCAGCGTGTGGCCCGCCTCGTGAAAGAGGACGTCGACCGCCAGGAGGCCCGGGAACCAGTCGCCGGGCGAGGCGAGGACGATGTGATTCGGCTCCCCGGTGGTGTAGGCGCCGTGGCGGCCGGAGTAGTTGGAGACGTCGACCCGGATCGGCTCGGGCCAGGCGACCCCGTAGGCCGCCGCGATCCGCTCGGCCATCGCCTCGCCGTAGGTCTCCAGGTAGCCCGCGAGCTCGGCGATCCGCTCGCGGTTCGTCGCGTCGTGGCGCGGCCACCAGTGCTCGCGGTAGAGCGGCATCATGCGCCGCAGAGCCGCGTAGGCGGGCTCGGCGTCCGGGCCCTCGGGGAACGCCTCCGGCCCGCGCATCACCGTCGCGCCGATCTCGAACAGAGTCTCGTCGAAGACCAGGTTGCGCTCACCGTAGCCGGCGTAGGTCTCGAGCACCTCCTCGTAGAGAGCCCGCTCCTCGTCCGAGAGCTCGACCTCGCGGTCGGCCCGGTAGGTGCGCACCCGCCCGTACAGGATCTCCTCGCCGAGCACGGTGTTTCTCGCCTTGTGGTAGAGGAAATGGTGCAGGTTCACCCAGGGGTCGGAGTGGAAGACGAAGCGGGGCGTCGACGCGACCTCGGTCTCGCCTTCGGAAGAGGCGGCTGCCGAGGGGACGAGCGCCGGGGACGCGCCGAGCGCGGTCACGAGAGCGAACAGAATTGCTGTGGCTGGAAGCCTCGGCACGGTAGATCTCGGCAGATCCGTTCTCGTGGTCAAAGCCTAGCTCGGCGGAGGGTTCGAGCGAAAGAGCGCACCGACACGGAGGAGACCGGCGGGGTATCATGGCGGCACGATCCAAGAAGTCCGAGGTGTCTCCGCCGCGGTGCCGAGGAGGCACGACTCGCACCTGAGCGACGGGTCGTCGCCCAGGGTGCCGTGCCGGCTCGTCGCAGGCCGCGAAGAGGGAGGCGACCGAGAGGCTCGAGATCGAGCGCGACATGGGCGAGTCCGACAGTCAGTTCCGAGCCCTCTTCGAGGGCCTCCCGGTGCCTAGCTACATCTGGACGGTGGCGGACGACCAGTTCGTCCTCACCGACTACAACGACGCCGCCGAGGAGTTCACCGACGGCGCCGTCGCCGAGTTCCTGAACAAGACCGGGCGCGAGATGTATCCCGACCGCCCGGACATCGTGGACGATCTCGAAACGTGCCGCCGCGAGGGCCGGCTGCACCGCAGGATGGTCTACGAGATGCGGACCACCGGCGAGAGCTTCGAGATGAACGTCCACTACGTGTTCCTGCCGCCGGACAAGATCCTGGTTCAGGCCGAGGACATCACGGAGCGCGTCGAGGCAGAGGAGAAGCTCCGGCAGAGCGAGGCCCGCCTGGCTGCCGCGCAGCGGATCGCGCAGGTCGGGAATTGGGAGTGGAACGTCCGCGAGAACACCGTCTGGTGGTCCGACGAGCTCTACCGCATCTTCGGCGTCGATCCGGCCGAGTTCGGCGCCGACTACGAGGCCTTCCTCGCCCTCGTACATCCCGAGGATCGTGCGCTGGTCGACGCGTCGGTCAGGCGGACCCTCGAGGACGACGAGCCGTACGACCTCGAGATGCGCATCGTCCGGCCCAGCGGCGAGGTACGCCTGATCCACGGCCGCGGGGAGGTCTCGACCGACGGTTCGGGTCGGCCGATCAAGATGAGCGGCACGGTCCAGGACCTCACCGAGCGCAAACGGGTCGAAGAGGCGCTCGCGGTTTCGGAGCGGGAGTACCGCGAGTTCTTCCAGAACCTCACCATCGGCGCCTTCCGCTCGAGGAGCGACGGGACGATCTCCGAGGTCAATCAGGCGCTGGTGGAGATCCTCGGGTACGACTCGGCCGAAGAGCTGCTGGCGACCAATGCCGAGGACCTCTACGTCGACCCGGAGGTGCGCCGGGAGCTGTGGGAGGAAGCGGAGGGATCGACACGGGGCGTCGAGGTCGAGTTGAAGCGCAAGGACGGCAGCGTGGTGGTCGTACTGGCGAGCGGGCGGGAGATCCGGGGCGAGCGCGGCGAGGTGCTCCACCACGAGGGCACGATGGTCGACGTCACCGAGAGGCGACGGACCGAAGAAGCTCTGCGCCGCTCGGAGCGGCAGTTTCGCGAGTTCTTCGAGAATCTCGGCATCGGCGCCTTTCGAACCGCGCCCTCGGGGAAACTGTTGGCGGGCAACGCGGCCCTGGCTCGGATCTTGGGATTCGATGCGGTCGAGGAGCTGCTGGGCCGGGACGTCAGCGAGTTCTACGTCGATCCGCCCGAGCGCGAGCGACTCCTCGCCTACCTCGAAAGCGAGGGTGGCGAGGCCCGGGATCTGGAGATCTCACTGCGCCGGCGGGACGGCCGCGTCATCGACATCCTGGCGAACTCGCAGCTGATCCGCGACGCAGACGGCGACGTGCAGTACGTCCAGGGGACGATGGTCGATGTCACCGAGCGCCGGGAGCTCGAGGAGCAGCTCCGGCAGTCGCAGAAGATGGAGGCTGTGGGACTGTTGGCCGGTGGCATCGCGCACGACTTCAACAACCTGCTCACCGGCCTGATCGGCTACACCGAGTTGGCGCTAGGAAAGCTCGAGCGCCCGCAGCAGATCGGCGAGGGCTCGAAGCGGGCCGCGATCGCGGCCGACCTGACCGAGGTGCGCCGGGCGGCCGACCGGGCGGAGCGACTCACCCGGCAGCTCCTCGCCTTCAGCCGCCAGCAGGTCCTCCATCCGCAGGTCGTCGACCTCAACGACGTCGTCCGGGGCGTCGAAGGGTTGCTGCGCCGCACCATCAGCGAGGACGTGGAGCTGTCGCTCGATCTCTTCCCCGAGGTCGCCGCGGTCGACGTCGATCCGGGGCAGATGGAGCAGGTGCTCTTGAACCTGGTCATCAACGCGCAGGAGGCGATGCCGGATGGCGGCGCGGTCGAGCTCGCGACCTCGCTCGTCGATCTCGACGCCGACTTCGGCCGCGGCGAGTTCCGGGTCGAGCCCGGCGCCTACGTCCGCCTCGTGGTGCGCGACCACGGGGAGGGCATGGACGAAGAGACCCGGCGACGGGCGTTCGACCCCTTCTTCACCACCAAGGGCTCGGGCGAGGGCAGTGGCCTCGGCCTGCCGATGGTCTACGGCATCGTCAAGCAGAGCCGGGGCTACATCCGCCTCGAGAGCGCTCCGGGGGAGGGCACGACCGTCGAGGTCTGCCTCCCCCGGTCGGAAGACGAGGTGGTCGCCCTGGAGCCTTCCGGCGAGGTCCCGGCCGCCGACGCCGGCCGCGAGACGATCCTCCTGGTCGAGGACGACGAGCTGGTGCGTCGACTGGCCGCCGACACCCTCGAGGACAGTGGCTACCGGGTGCTCGCCGCTGCCACCCCGCAGACCGCGCTCGAGCTCTTCGAGGCGAGAGGCGACGAGGTCGACCTGGTGGTGACCGACATCATCATGCCCGGCCTCTCGGGACCCGATCTGGTCCGCCGGCTCGAAGCCACCGGCAAGCCTGTCCAGGCGCTCTACATCTCGGGCCACGCCTCGGAGAAGGTGCGCGAGCGAGGCGTCCTCGATCTGGAGACCCGGTTCCTCGCCAAGCCCTTCACCCCCCGCGCCTTGGTCGCCAAGGTCCAGGACGTGCTGCACGGGACCGAGGCCGGCGAGGCGGACGGCTCCGGACTCTCACGGCGCGGCTGAGGGCCGAGCGAAAGACGAAAGCCGAAATTCCCGCGGCAACGCCCGTCGGACACATTGCGCCTCGTCAGATTCTCCGAGTCTCGGGTCACCTCGACTGCGAGGGCCCTCGAGCACAGAGGATCCGAGCTTAGTGAACACGAGATTCGTGTAGCACTATAATAGTGTCATGAAGAACGTCACCATCACCCTCTCCGAGGAAGTCGCCCGCTGGGCCCGCCTCGAAGCGGCGCGCCGGGATTCGAGCGTTTCGCGCCTGGTCGGCGAGATGCTGGAGGAGAAGATGGCCCGCGACGAAGGTCGCCGCGCGGCCGAAGAGCAGTTCTTCTCGGTCGCTCCGCGTGTCCTGCGGCGGGAAGGCGAGCCACTGCCGTCCCGAGAGGAGCTCCACGATCGTGCCGGCCTTCGTTGACACGAACGTCTTTGTCTACCGGTTCGACGCGTCGGATCCTGCCAAGAGCGCTCGCAGCGAAGCCTGGCTCAGAGAGCTCTGGCAGAGTGGCGAGGGGCGCCTGAGCGTCCAGGTCCTGCAGGAGCTCTACGTCACGCTCACCCGGAAGGTCTCCCAGCCGATGCCGGCGGTCGATGCCCGTCTCGTCGTGGGAGCCCTCGTGTCCTGGGACCCGGTGGTGCTCGACCGCAGCGCCTTGGAAGGCGCCTGGGCCCTCGAAGATCGCTACTCCCTGTCCTGGCGGGATGCCCTCATCGTCGCCGCGGCCCAGATCGCAGGTTGCGCCTACCTGCTGACCGAGGACCTCGGCCACGACCAGGTCTTCGACGGCGTCCGCATCGTCGACCCCTTTCGCCTCGA
>JAWVZD010000080.1:0-7313 GCA_033722395.1 Thermoanaerobaculia bacterium
CCCATGACGCACAGGCAGCAGATGACGAGCGGCAACAGCACGGCGGCGATCGCCTTGCCTTCGCTGGTGCCGTGCAGCCGGGTCAGGAGTCGTGAGCGAGCGCATCCCGTTGGTCGGCGGTAACTGGAAGATGCACCTCGTCTCGTCTTCGGCGGTGGACTACTGCGACGCCCTCCTCGCCAACGACGACGATCCCCGCGCCGAAGTCGTGCTGTTCCCCTCGTTCCCGATGCTTCCCCTGGTGGCGGCGAAGCTCGAGGGAAGCTGGGCCGCCTGTGGCGCACAGGACCTCCATCCCGAAGACGAAGGGGCGCACACCGGGGACGTCTCCGGCCTGCAGCTGCGCGACGCTGGCTCGACCTGGGTGCTTTGCGGCCACAGCGAGCGGCGCCACGACCACGGTGAGGGTGACGACGTCGTGCGGCGAAAGGTCGAGGCGGCCACCCGGCACGGATTGATGCCGATGATCTGCGTCGGCGAGACCGGTGACGAGAGGAAGGCCGGGCGCACCCTCGAGGTGCTGGAGCGTCAGCTGACGGCCGCTCTGGCCGCCGAGCCGACCGGCTTCGCGCTGGCCTACGAGCCGGTCTGGGCGATCGGCACCGGCGAGACGGCGACGCCCGAGACGGCGCAGGAGGCGCACGAGTTTCTGCGTCGTTGTCTGGCCGACCGGCTGGGCGACGACGTGGCCGGCGTCCGGCGCATCGTCTACGGCGGCTCGGTCAAGCCCGACAACGCGGCCAGCCTCGCCGCCCAGCCCGACATCGACGGCTTCTTGGTCGGTGGCGCCAGTCTTGACCCGGAGAAATTCTGGGATATCATTCGCTGTTGGGGCTCGTGACCGCGCGGAATCCCCTTATTCTCTAGGAGTTACCCCTTGATCTATCTGTTGTACACGGTACACATCCTCGTCTGCCTGTTCCTCGTCCTCGTGGTGCTGCTGCAACAGGGCAAGGGCGCCGACCTGTCGGTCTTCGGCGGCGGTGCGACCCAAGCCGCGTTCGGCTCGCGTGGAGCCGCCAGCCTGCTGCACAAGCTGACCGTGTGGAGCTTCGTCGCCTTCATCTTCACCACCGTCAGCATCAGCTTCGCCACCTCGAACGCCGGGCGCAGCTCGGTGATGTCGGACGTGCCGGAACAGGCCGCTCCGGCGGAGGCGGCGCCAGCCGATACAGCAGCCGCCGAGACGCCACCCGCCCAGAGCGCGGGCAGCGAGAGCACCGCGGCCCAGCCGGCCGACAGCGCTCCGACGGAGGAGGAGTCGACGGGCGGGGCAGCGGGAGATGGCGGAACCGGTTCGGCGGAGTCGAGCGGGACGGGCGAAGCGACCGGGACGGACGGCTGAAGCCGACCCGCGCCCGCGCGGCGAGTTCTTTCACAGTGCCGAAGTGGCGAAACTGGTAGACGCGCACGGTTGAGGGCCGTGTGGGCTAATCACCCGTGCCGGTTCGAATCCGGCCTTCGGCACCACCTTTCCTCTCGCCATCGACCTCGGTTCGGTCGGCAGCCGCACCGAGCCGTCCGCCGGGACGCCGAATCGATCGATCTCCCGCGCTAACGACCGCTACCGCCGCCAGCCTCTCCAGAGGTAGCTCCCTCTCTGCCCCGCCGCGCCAGGAGGGCCTCGAGGTCGACCACCTCGACGTCGTAGCCACGGCGCAGCTCCTCGTAGCGCAGGTCGCGGGCGCGGCGCTGTCGGTCCGCCAGCCACTCGCTCTCGACGGCCCGCCGGATCTCCTCGAACGGCGGCAGCCGCGCCTCCTCGCGCGCGCCGACCCGCACCAGGTGCACCCCGAGGTCCGACTCCACCGGACCGCTCCAGACCCCCACCGGTAGCGACGTGAGCGCGTCGACGAAGCGGCCGCCGAACAGACGCCGGATCTCGCTCAGACGCATCAGCCCGACCTGTCGCGGCAGAGCCAGCGGGTCGCCCAGCGAAGCGACCGAGGTTTCCGGATCGGACCGCAGCCGCTCGAGCAGGTCGGCGGCGGCATCCGCGACCGCCCCACCCCGCCGCTCGGGATCGAGATAGACGTGCGCGAAGCTGAGCCGCGCCTCGCGCTCGAAACGTCGTGGATCTCGTTCCAGGAACGCCGTCAGGTCCGCCTCGCTCGGATCCGGGATCGAGGCCACGTCCTCGGCCAGGAGCTCCATCTTCTGGACCAGCCGGCGACGGATGATCGGGTCGGCCCGGTGGAGACCGAGCGCGACGGCCTCGCGGAAGAGGATCTCTTCGCGCACGTACTCGTCGACCAACTCTCGCAGCTCCGCCGCGGACGGCGGCCGTTGCCAGACACTCGACCAGCTGTCGATCAGGCTCTCGACCTCGGCCTCGCCGACCTCGATCTGTCCTTCACTCGAAGGTGGGGCCTCGCCGGCCAGCCGCCAGAGCAGGAACAAGGTCGCTCCGATCAGCAGGAAGTGGACCAGCGGCTCGCGGGCCAGGCGTGCGAGGCGACTCCGCATCCTCGTCCTCCGTCGGGTCGGTCTGCGCCGCTCAGGCGAACAGACCCTGGATCGTCTCCGTGCTGGCCGGCTCGCGCCGCGCCAGGGCGAGGTTCTCCTCGACATGCCGGCGGGAGCTCATGCCGACCAGCGCCGCGGTGAGACCGGGGAGCGAGCGGGTGAACTGGAGCGCCCGCTGGGCGTCGCTCGCCAGACCCGGAAAGGCGGCGTCGATCTCTTCCGGCAGTCTCTCGAGGCGCATCTGCATGAGCGAGGCCGAGCTCACCAGCGCCAACTCGAAGTGGCGTGCGGCGACCGCGAGCGGTACCACGGCGTCGCCGATCTGCTGCGTCGGCGCGGCGAGCGCTTCGGGCATCGCCAGGTTGACCGGTGCCTGCACCACCGCCAGCCCGTCGCCAGCGCGCTCGACGACGGCGGCGAGCGAGAGATGCCGCGGAGCGCTGGGAGGAAGGCGGAGGCCGTCCCAGGTGGCGACCCCGTAACGCACGATCGCTCCGGCCTCGCGCCGCTCCTCCATCCAGCCGAAGGCCTCCTCCAGCCGCTCGCCGAGCTCGTCGCGATCGACCTCGGCGAGCTGCGTCTCGGGATTGTGCAGGTAGTAGAGATCGATCGTCCCGAGGCCGAGGTTCGAGCGGCTGCGCTCGAGCTGGTCGTCGAGGTATCGCGGCGAGATGCAGTGGCAGTTCGCCACCAGATCGTCGCGGCCGATCGCCCCGCTGGCGACGTACTCGCGGCGGAGGTAGGCCGCCGGATCGTCCGGCACCGTGCCGTCGAAGGGGAGGAAGCCGGCCTTGGTGGCGACGACGATCTCGTCCCGCGCCACCCGGCCGCTCTCGATCGCCGCGGCGAGAGCGCGCCCCAGGGCCCGCTCGCTCAGCTGATGGCGGTAGTTGATGGCGCAGTCGAACAGGTTGATACCGTGCTCGAGCGCTGCCGCGATCGCCTCCTCGTAGCCCCGGTCGACCGCATCGCTCGGCTCGCCGAGGTAGGTGCCGAGCCCGATCGAGGAGACCCGGAGATCTCCCAGCCGCCGGAAGAAGCCTTTCTCCTCGGCCTCGGGAAACCGCTCGCTGAATCGCCTCGTTCCTTCGGCCGTCGCCGCACCGTCGAGCATCGATGGATGCTACCAGCCTCCGTCCGCCCGCCGGGGCCCTGCCTTCGGACGCTTGGCAACCGACGCCGCCATGTGTTAGTTAGAGCCCACCATGAGTGACAGCGAGAGCACCACCGCCGCGTCGAGCGACGAGGCCGAGGCGAAGTCGAAGCCCGCCGCCAAGCCGAAGCCGTCGCCAGAGCCCCGCGAGCTGCCGTCGCAGGAGGAGATCGCCGACTGGTTCGACGGCGCCGACTGCCCGTCGATCGACAACCTGTTCAACAACCTCGTGCTGATGAAGTTCGACGCTCTGGTGATGCAGATCCGCAAGCAGGAGCTGCTACCTCAGCACTGGCAGATCCTCCCCGACGCCGAGGTCGACGAAGAGGAGTTCGACCGTCTGCCCGAGGTCGGGCGGCTGCGGGTGCGCTACAAGAACCAGGAGCTGGCGCGCCGCCGCCTCGAGGCTCTGCGGGTGGCCTGGCGCGAGCTGCGCGGCAAGCGGCCGAACCTGTGGACCGTGCCCGATCTGCTGGCGGCGATGCGTCGCATCATCGAGAAGGAGATCGACGTCGACTTCCACGACCTGCTGTCGGCGCAGCGCGACGTCTGGGCCGAGCTCACCATCCCCTTCGGCCGGGAGCAGCGCGAGATCCTCTGGGCGGTGGTCTCCTTCGTGCGTGACAAGACGAAGAAGTGACGCCGCCCAGCCGCGGTGGGTCGCCGCCCGCCGTATGGCGATCGGACGGCCGCGGGATCGACTACGCGGACTCCGACTCGTCCTGCCGGATATAGGAGCGCTGAATGACGATCGGGGTCACCGGAACGTCGCGGAACGGACCCATCGTCCGGGTCCGCGTACGGGAGATCCGGTCGACCACGTCCATCCCTTCGACCACCCGCCCGAAGACGGCGTAACCCCACCCCGCAGGCGTCTTGGCGCGGTGGTTCAACGAGTCGTTGCTCACCGTGTTGATGAAGAACTGCGCCGTCGCGCTGTGCGGATCGGAGGTGCGCGCCAGCGCCACCGTCCCGCGGTCGTTGCGCAATCCGTTGTCGGCCTCGTTCTCGACCGGCGCGCGCACCGGCTTCTTGGTCATATCCTCGGTGAAGCCACCACCCTGGATCATGAAGCGGTCGATGACGCGATGGAAGACGGTGCCGTCGTAGAACCCGTCCTCGACGTAGCGCACGATGTTGGCCACCGACTCGGGCGCCTCGTCCGGTAGCAGCTCGATGACGATGTCGCCCTCGGTCGTCTCCAGGACCCAGTGCGGGTTGGCGTCCTCCGCCGCCGCCATCGAAACCGCGACGACCAGGCCGAGGGCACACGAGAGCAATCCGTTCTTGATCAAATCGGCCTCCTCGGATGAGCGGCGATGGTAGCACGCGACAACCGGCCTCGGTTGACCAAAGGGTACTCTATGGTGTCAAATGGCCGACAGATGTCCGATCCATCCGAGATCGTCGGGGTCGTCCTGGCCGGCGGCCGCTCGAGTCGCTTCGGCAGCGACAAGAGCGAGGCGGAGCTGGCGGGGAAGACTCTGGCCCACCGTGCCGCCGAGCTCTTGGCCTCGGCCACCCGGCGGGTGCTCGTCGCCGATGGAGGCCGCGGCCTGCTGGTCGAGTATCCGTCGATTCCCGACGGACCCGGAGAGGGCCCCGCCGCCGGCATCCTGGGCGCCGCCCGACTGAGCCCCGGTGCCTCGATCCTGGCCTTGGCGTGCGACCTGCCCCTCGTTCCAGAGAGCCTTCTCCGAGCGCTGGCGCGAAGCGGAGAGGGGGACTGGATCGTGCCGCGTTGGAACGGCCGCCTCGAGCCGCTCTGCGCCCTCTACCGACCGCCGGCGCTCGAAGCCCTCGCCGGCAACGTGGCGCGGGAGATCGTCGCGCCGCACCGCCTGATCGCCCACCCGGCGCTGCGCATTCGCTTCCTAGACGGCCAGACGCTCGCCGCCCACGGCGCACCCCAGGAGATCTTCGCCAATATCAACCGGCCGGAGGACCTCGAACGGATCACGCGGCTGCTCGAGTCGGACCTCGCCAGTCGGTGAGGTCCCCCACTCGCTGAGGCCCCCACTCCCTGAGGCCCCCACTCGCCGAGGCCCGGGCCGAGGCGATCAATGGGTCCGGGTCGCCGGGTCTTCGGGGTCGATCCCGGCCGCCTCGCGCCCGGCGCGGCACTCGTCGCACGGACAGATCGAGCGTAGGAAGTCGAAGCGGTAGATGCCGGTGGCGTGCCCGTCGCTCCAGCGGAAGGAGAGGCCGTAGTTGCCGACCGGAGCGATGGCGGTGATCTCGACCGGCTGCGGCGGCGGATGGAACTCGATCTTCGAGGTACCGTGCCCTTGGCAGCTGGCGCACGGGCAGTAACCGCGCAGATGATCGTAGTCGAACTCGGCGGAGTGGCCGTCGCTCCAAGTCAGGCGCAGTCGCCGCTCCTCGGGCAGGCGTCGTGCCTCGGTCAGAGTCGGTTTCATCGTCCGGTCCTCGCGGCTCGCGCCGCCGGAGCGCGATGGTAGCATCCGCCGAGCCTACGTCGATGGATCCCGGTCTCGATCTCTCCGCCGTACCGCCGGACGAGCGGCGCGCTTCGGTCCTCGACGTCCTGCTGCTCTTCGCCGGCGCCAACATCGTCACCACCACCCTGGTGACGGGGGGCTCGCTCGCGCCGGCCTTCTCCTTCGCCCAGTCCTGCCTCTTGATCCTGGCGGGCCTGGTCGTCGGTACCCTGCCGCTCGCCTGGCTGGCCCGTCTCGGACCGCGCTTCGGGCTGCCCAGCATGGTCGTCCTGCGCCACCCGTTCGGGCGCGGCGGTTCGGCGGTGATCTCGGCCCTGCTGGTGGCGACCAACTTCGCCTGGATCGCGCTCAACAACGTCATCGCGGCTGAAGCGCTGACCGGCTTGGCGGGCGGCTCCTACGGGATCTGGAGCCTCCTCGTCGGCGCCGTCGCCATCGGCGTGGCGCTCACCGGGCCACGAGCGATGGCACTGTTCGACCGCGTCGCGGTACCGATGCTCGTCGTCGTCGGGGTCCTGCTGACGGTGCGCCTGCTGGGAGCCGCCGGTCGCGACGCCCTGAGCGCGCCGGGCAGCGGCACCCTCGGTCTCCTCGTCGGCCTGGACATCGTGGTCGGCTACCAGGTGAGCTGGAGCCTGATGTTCGCCGACTACACCCGCTTCCAACGCCGCGAGGCGGCGGCCACCCGGGCGGTCTTCCTGGGCCTGTGCCTGTCGAGCGCCTGGCTGATGATGGTCGGTGCGGGCGCTGGGCTGGCGGGCGGCGGCAACAGTCCCACCGAGATGATCCTCGGACTCGGACTGCCGCTCTCCGCTCTGCTGCTGATGGCCCTCTCGACCATCACGACCAACTTCGTCAACATCTACCTTTCGTCGCTGGCGATCCGCAATCTCTGGCGTCGCTCCCCACCGCGCCTCACCGTGATCGTGGTGGGTGGAATCGGTACGCTGATCGGCCTCGTCTCTCCCCGGCTACTCGACCGCTATGCCGGCTTCATGGGGTGGCTGGCGACTCTCCTGCTACCGATCGTCGCCATTACGCTGGTCCATTTCTTCGTCGTGGCGCGCCGCCCCGCCGACCCCGCCAGCGCACCCGAATGGCGGCCTCGAACGCTCGTCGCCTGGGGTGCCGGCGTCGCCGTCTACCAAGTTCTGTACCATACGGCGGCGCCGATCGGCGCCACGCTACCGACCCTGGCGGTGACCGCCGCCTCGTACTGGCTGCTGGCCCGC
>JAWVZD010000081.1:0-7262 GCA_033722395.1 Thermoanaerobaculia bacterium
ATGCATCAGAAGGGAGCGCCCGGCACGGTGGTGCTGGTCGCGGTCTTCCTGATCGTCTTCGTCCTCTACTACTTCACCAACTGGAAGCTGCTGTCGTTGGTCTGGAAGATCGGCTGATCACTGGGGCGGGATGACGGCTGCATCGGACGATCGGCGCGGCGAGCGGCGCTTCGCGCTCGTCGCCTTCGCCGCCTGGCTGGCGACGACGGTGGGCTGGTGGGCGCTCGCCTTCGCCCCGCTGCCGGTCGCCGACACCTGGCTCGCCCAGGCCCGGGCGGTCTGTTTCGGCACCTTGCCGAACGGCCTGCCGGACACCTGGGGTTGGGGGGCGCTCGTCGTCAGCCCGCTCGCCATGCTCGGCCTGCTGCTGGCCATCTGGGGACGCGATCTGGCAGCCGCCCTGGGCGCCCTGGCCGACCGGCGGCTCGGCCTGGCCGTGATCGGTCTCGTCGCCGCCGTGCCTCTCGCCGGCGGCCTCTGGGTGGGCCAGCGAGTGCTCGAGGCCCGAGAGCTCGACGACGCCTTCGCTTCGGCGGAAGAGTACGGCCCGTTGCCGCATGACTACCCGCGCGGCGAGCTGCCGGCGCCCCAGCTCGGCCTCGTCGACCAACACGGCGAGATCGTCACCCTGGAAGCGCTCGGTGGCCGGCCGGCACTGGTGACCTTCGCCTTCGGCCACTGTCGCACGATCTGCCCGGTCGTGGTCCGCACGGTGCGCGAGGCGGCGCTCGACTGCCGCGCCGGCGACCGCCCGATCGACGACCTCTCGATCGTCGTCGTGAGCCTCGACCCGTGGCGCGACACGCCGAGCTCGCTGCCCGGGCTGGCGGAGGCTTGGGAGCTCAGCGAGCTCCCGGACGCGCACGTCCTGTCGGGCGAGGTCGAGCGCGTCCTCGAAGTGCTCGAGGCCTGGAACATGCCGATCGAGCGCGATCCGAAGACCGGCGACATTCGCCACCCGGGTCTGGTCGCCGTCGTGGCAGCGGACGGTAGCCACGCCTATTCGTTCAACAGTCCGCCGACCGACTGGGTGGTCGAAGCGCTCCGCCGATTGGAGCGCGGCTAGAGGCGAGGCGGCCTCGGGCCTCGGGCCTGGACGCCTCAGTCCTGAACTAGGTCGAGGCTCCCGCTGGCGTCGTCTAGGTAGACCAACGTGACCCGGTCGGGCGCCAGGCGTACCTCGCGGGCCATCTCGTAGCGCGGCAGCGCGGCGAGCTCGGCTTCGACCTCCGGCGCCTCTTTCCCCGGGATTCCCGCGTCCGGTGTCTCCGGGCGGAACGAGACGACGAGCCTCGAGACTCCCGAGTCGACGGTGAACTCCCGGTCGACGTTGTGCGGCCTGTCCCGCCGCAGGCCGCCGGGCTCGATCGTCTCGTCGGCCAGCAGTCGGCCGTCGAGCTCGACTCGCAGCCGATAGCTCACCGGATAGCTGTCGCACACCTCCTCCTGCCGCATGTGCTGCGGCAGTGTCGCGAGCTCCTCCGCCGAGCGTTCGCGGCATACCTCCACCTTGCCGTGCACCGTGCGGAGCGCGAGCCGCAGGACCGCCTCGCCCGTCGAGCTCCCCCACGGCACTTGACCGAGGACGACGACGACCCCCAGGACGAGGACCGTGAACGCCGCCTGGACGACCCGGGTGAGAACGGTGGAGGGTCGCATCGGCTCAGACGACCTCTTCGACATAGGCGTCCCGGACGTCGCACTCTTGCGCACCGGCATCCAGCGCGCCGTCCTCGAGCTTTGTCGCGGCGAGGTCGCGCTCGAACGCCTCGATGGCGTCGGCGGCCCGAGCCGCCTCCCCCGGGCCGAAGGCGGCGATGCGGACGCGGCGGCGGTCGACGCGCGACTGTAGCTCGGCCTCGCGCTCGAAGTAGATCCGCTGCTCGAGCCACTTGGGCCCTTCGCGATAGAGGCAGTCCCGCGGCGGGCAGGTGAGGACGAACACCCCGGCCGCACCGTGCGACAGCAGGGCCTCGAGCGACGACGTATGGACCGAGCCGGGGCAGCCGCTGGTCAGCACGAACGAACCGTCATCGCCCCGGAGGGCGCGATCCAGAGCTCCGTCCGTCACCCCGTCGAACGCGTGCCGGCAGCTCACCACCGCGACGCGGCCGGCGAGGTCGTCGTGAGCCGCCACGAAGTCGCGCACCCGGCCGAGCTGCTCGCGTCCGGTACGGTTCGGCGGCCCCACACCCATCGGCGCGCACGAGCCGGAGCAGATGCCACAGCTGACGCAGAGCTCGGGATCGACCCGCGCGACGGTCAGCGACAGGCTCGACGGCTCGGCGCGCTCGACCATCGCGATGGCGTCGAACGGGCAGTCCTCGTAGCAGGTCGAGCAGCCCGTGCAGCGGCTCTCGTCGACCGACGAAGCCGGCAGCACGGCCCTTCGCGGCCGCCACCACGCGGGCAGGCTGAAGAGCACCAGAGCCACCGCCACCCACAGCGCCAGGTGCCCCCAAGCCGGCAGCGCCCGGGCCACCGGCAGCCAGAAGGCGTAGAAGACGTCGAGCGGCACGTCGACCGGCCGAGCCAAGAGATCCGCCTCGGGCGGCAGCGGCACCGGCACCAGGATCGACAGCGCACCCAGGAGCACCAGCGTCCAGACCATCATCTTGCGCGGCGGCAGCATCTCCGGTCGCGCCACCCGCGAGGCATGCACCCAGAGCAGCCCTGCGACCCCGAGTGGGAGCGCCACGTGCAGGAAGAGGTTGGTGAAGAAGAACGGCCGGTCGACCGAGCCGGGTCTGACGAACGAGCGGCTGATCGGTTCCGAGAGGACCGGCAGCAGATCGAGCAGGCGGGCGCCTTCCCAGGCGATCCACTGACCCTGGACGTCCCAGGCCATGACCAGTCCCGTCCAGCCACAGAACAGCACCCCTCCGAGCAGCACCAGGCCGCTGCGCCAAGCGAGCGAGCGCGGCCCCCAGGTGCGGCCGGCGAGGAGCATCTTCAAGGCATGGATCGCGATCGCCACCACCGCGAGATCGGCGGCGTAGCGGTGCAGCGAGCGCACCAGCGAACCGAGCCAGGTGGCGTCGAGCCGGGCCACCGAGCCGTACGGATCGGCCACCTTGTAGAAGATGAAGAGATAGACACCGGTGACCAGGGTGACGAGGAGGAAGAGGATCGCCAGCGGTCCGCTCTTGTAGAGTGGGTTCCAGCGCGAGCCGTAGACGCGATTGAACAGCGCCTCGAGCGGGCGAAAGCCGCGCGCCAGCCACGCCGCGGCCGCCGGCCGAACCGCCGGAAGGTCGGCGTCGAGAACGCCGCCGACGCGCGGTGGGCGCCTACCTCCATCGCGAGAGGGATTCATCGCGCCCGATTGTAGCCACTGATGGCGGTCCCGGGCCTCCCCACACGGGTGGGTGCGCTGGACCGCATCCGTCGCCCCACGCCCCCGATTCAAGAGGCGCCTCTCGTCCGAGAACGGGTCTGGTCCCGCCCCACGACGGCCGACTCCCGCGCCGATCGTGCGTCGAGCTTCACCAGCCCAGCGCTCTTACGCATGCCCCTACCGGTCCTCGCTCGAGCGAAAAGCGATAACCTCCTCCCATGCCGTCCTCCTCGACCACCCCCCACGAGGTCCTGATCGTGCAGGAGGGGATCTCGCAGCCGGTCCCCGACGAGCTCGCCACGGAGGAGCCGCTCGAGATCCGCCTGGCGACCGACTCGGGCACGCGCCCGGTGGCGATCACCATGCGCACCCCCGGCAACGACCGCGAGCTGGCGCTGGGCTTCCTCTTCGCCGAAGGGGTGATCCGCCAGGCCGACGAGGTCGTCGCCGTCGAGCGGCCGAGCGACCGCGTCGGCCAGGAGGAGCCGAACATCCTCGTCGTGCGGCTGGCGGAGGGGCGCGACCCCGACTTGAAGTCGCTCGACCGGCACTTCTTCACCTCGAGCGCCTGCGGGGTGTGCGGCAAGGCCGGGATCGAGGCGCTCCTCCTGAACAAGCAGTCGAAGCCGTCGCCCGGACCGCGGCTCGACCCGGAGATCCTCTACTCGCTGCCGGAGAAGCTCCGGCGGCGGCAGAGCATCTTCCAGTCGACCGGCGGCCTGCACGCGGCGGCGCTCTTCTCGCCTACCGGCGAGCTCGCCCAAGTGCGCGAAGACGTCGGACGGCACAACGCCTTGGACAAGCTCGTCGGTTGGGCGCTCGAAGGCGGCCGCCTGCCGCTCGCCGACTCGATCGTCATGGTCTCCGGGCGTACCAGCTACGAGATCCTGCAGAAGTGCCTGATGGCCGACGTTCCGGTGGTCTGCGCGGTCTCTGCGCCGTCGTCTCTCGCCGTCTCGCTGGCACGGCAGTTCGGCATTACCTTGGTCGGCTTCCTGCGCGACCAGAGGATGAACGTCTATTCTGGGCGCGCGCGGCTGGGGCTGTGAGGGGAGCTCCGGATCGCGAGCTCGGGCGGCTGCAGGAGTGGCCCAGCGGGAACGAGCGGTCGGCTCGCCAACCGAGCTCGTTGGTAACATCCCCTCGTGGCCATGCTCTCGCTCATTCCCAGCGCCATCGGGCGGTTCGCCTCGAAGCTGCGCTTTCCGCAGCTCTTCCTGATCACCGCCAGCCTCTTCCTGGTCGATCTCGTCGTGCCGGACCTGATCCCGTTCATCGACGAGATCCTGCTCGGGCTGCTGTCGGTGCTCTTCGGAATGTGGCAGCAGTCCGAATCGAGCGAGACCAAACCACCGATGAAGGACGTGACGCCCGGAAAGACGCCCTGAACCACCCACATACCACCTCACGAAACCGACAGTCAGGCGGACGGAAATGATCGAAGTCGAGCACTGGGACGAAACACGTGACGGCCCTCTCTCGGAGGGAGCCCTCAAGGAGAAGCTCGAAGAGCGCGGGTACAGCGTGTCGCGCTACACCTATCCTCCCGGCACGACCTTTCCCGACCACGCCCACGGCGTCGAGAAGGTCGACGCCGTTTTATCCGGGCGCTTCCGCATCACCATGGGCGGCGAAAAGGTGGTGCTCGAGGCCGGGGACACCGTGCTGGTACCGCAGGGGACGGTGCAGAGCGCCGAGGTGGTGGGCGAGAAGCCCGTCGTGAGCCTCGACGCGGTCAAGATGTAGGACGCTCGCCCCCGACGGCCACCCTGGGTCTTTCGACCCGCACGTCCTCACCGTCGGTCGCTCCTATTGCCGGTCCGCCTCGTCGATCCGTCTCGGATCGAGACCTCTGCGGCACCGCACCTCCGCCGTTCGAACCCTCGGTCCGATTCCGCGCGGCCGACCCGCCACGTCGCGCAACCCTCCCGTCGCCCGCCAGCCGCACCGAACGCGACTGTGATCGCCCTCACAGAACCGCGACCACTATAGAGAGCACAATCGATCTACCTCCTCCCGCGGCTCCTGACGGAGACTGCAAGATGAACTCGTCGACCTCCGAATCCTCGAGCAACGGCTCGACCGTCCCCGAGCGGCGCACCAGCGTCCGGCTCCTCGTACAGCTCGACGCCACCATCGACGACGGTGAGGTGGCGCGCATGTGCCGGACCGAGAACCTCTCGAAGAGCGGCATGCTGGTCCGCACCCGCGCTCCGCTTCCCGTGGGCACCGACGTCGCGGTGCAGTTTCTCTTCCCCGGCGATCCGGCGGTCGCCGAGGCCGACCTCCCCGGGGGCTACGCCTTCGTCGAGGGGAGGGCGCGGGTCGTCCGGCACACCGATCCGAGCCGCGAGCCGGTGACCGGCATGGCGCTCCACTTCATGAACCTCGAGGAGCACGGCAAGCGGCTGCTACACAAGTTCCTCGACGAGCGTCAGCGGCCGGAAGGCCCCGGCAAGCTCGGATTCCAACCCTCCTGAGCGACCACCGCGCCGACGCTGTAACCCCAACGCTGTAAACTGAGCCGTCTCTGAGATCCGTCGAGCTCTCGGCCTCGCTCCACGGCTCGACCGACGTGCCATCTACGCCCGGCGGCCACGGTCCGGCGGGCCCCAGGAGCCGATTATGCGCCGCCCGACTCGAGCCGCGTATCGCCGCAGCTTCGCCGCGCTCGCGGCCGGCTGCGCGCTCCTCCTCGCCTGCGACGCCGGACCGGCGGGCCAGGAGGGCCCCATCTACCTCGTCGAGCGCTTCGACGAAAGCCTCGTCGAGCCCGCTCCCTCGCCGATCCCGACGCCAGAGCCCACCGAGTGGGACTTCGCGGAAGGAGACGAGCGCTGGCGGGTAGCGCAAGGGATCGCCGATGCCCGCGTGGTCGACGGAGCCCTCGCGGGGACCTCGACCTCCCGCGAGCCGATCGTGGTCCTCCAGACCGACCGCCCCCGCGGCACGGGAGACCGCCTCCACTCGGTGGTCGTCCGCGCTCGCGTCAGCGCCGGCAAGACCCTGTCGGTCACCTGCCTGAACGGCGAGCGCGAGCCGGCCGCGAAGCTCCTGGCGCGCAAGCCGCCCGGCCCCCTGGCGCTCGAGACACCACTTCTCGCCGGTGACGAGATGCAGACCTACACCATTCTCGACTCGCGCAACTTCCCGCTCGGCAAGCCGATCGACCGCTCGGACGTCGAGCGCGTTCTCGTCATGCCGAGCGACCAGGCGGGAGCGACGTTCGAGATCGAGTCCGTGCGCCTCGTCTTCCGCAAGGAGTATCTCGCCACGGTGCCGTCGGGAATCGGTTGGCACGGCCTGGGCGAGATCTACCACGAGACCCTGGTCACCCGGTCGCCCGAGACGGTGCGCTTCCGCCTCGAGATGCCGTCCCGCCCGTGGCTCGACATCGCCATCGGCACGATCGAGGAGACCCCGGTCCGCTTCCGGGTCGAGGTCGCCGAGCCTGGCGCGGACTCCGGTGAGCCGGTGCTGCTTCGTACCGTCACCACACCCGAGCGCTGGGAGCCGGCCCGCATCGAGCTCGGCCCGTGGGCGGGGCGCGAGGTCGATCTGCTGATGGCAGCCGAGTCGGCGTCCGAGGGTGCGGTGGCCCTGTGGGGCACCGCTGTACTCCGTTCCAGTCGCGCTCCCGGCAGCGCCTCCGGCCGGGATGCCGAGCCGGGCACCGGTCCGCCCAAGGGCGTCATCCTCTTCATCGGCGACACCCTACGGCGCGATCACCTGCAGCCGTACGGTTACGAGCGAGCGAACGCCCCGACCCTGGCCCGCCTGGCCGAGGAGGGGGCGCTCTTCGAGGACGCGATCGCGCAGGGCACCTGGACGAAGGCGTCGGTACCCTCGATCTTCTCGTCGGCCTATCCGGCGACCAGCGGCGTGCGCGACTTCGTGGACCGTCTGCCGGCCTCGGCGGTGACCC
>JAWVZD010000082.1:0-7208 GCA_033722395.1 Thermoanaerobaculia bacterium
CGCCGGCTGGACACCGGCCGTGCCGGCGGTGCTCTGGCTGACGACGCTGGCTCTGGCTGTCGGTCAGATCGGCACGGTACGGCGGCTCGAGGGCTCCTTTCAGCTCGGTCTGCTGGCGCTCAACCTGTTCTTCGCCGTCATCGGCATCGGCTCGCGCCTCGCCGAGATCCTCGCCGTCGGCCTCGAGGTGCTCTACTACGTCGCCACCGTGGTGGCGATCCACGGCCTGGTGGTCTACGGCGTCGGCCGCCTCGCCCGGCTCCGGGTCGAGACGATCTCGGTGGCTTCCCAGGCGGCGGTGGGCGGGCCTTCGACCGCGCTGGCGCTGGCGGTGGCCCGTCGCTGGCACCGCCTGGCCCTGCCGGGCGTGCTGGTCGGGCTGCTCGGCTACGCGGTGGGGAACTACGCCGGCATCCTGGTGGCGGCGGTCATGCGCCGGCTGCTCGGTTGAGGTGCCGGGGCGCGGGCGATCCCGCGGGTCGTCGAAACGGAATGAACCGGCGCGGCGAAAGGTTGGATATGATGCGTAAGCGCCGTCGGCAGCGCTTCGCCCCGCCCGCGCCGGCACCCTCGGACCTCGACAGATGAAGAAGACGAACCCACTGGCCGCGTTCGCGGTCGAGCGCACTATCACCATGGGGATGATCGTCCTCGGCGTGCTGGTGCTCGGTTGGATCTCTCTTACCCGGCTGCCGCTCGAGTTCCTGCCCACCTTCTCTTCGTCGTCGATCTGGGTCAGCGCCAGCTATCCGTCGTCCTCGCCGGAGGAGATCGAGCGGCTGATCGTCAGGCCTTTGGAGGACTCTCTCGGCACCATCAACGGCATCGAGACGATGTCGGCCTCCGCCTCCTCGGGGTCCGGCAGCGTCAGCCTGACCTTCGTCGACGGCTCCGACATGGATCTGGCGGCGGTCGAGGTGCGGGATCGCGTCGACCGGGTGCGGCACCGTCTGCCGGACGACCTCGAGCGGCTCACCATGCGGCGTTTCCAGTCGACCGACATCCCGGTGCTCAGCATGCATCTGAGCGCCCCCTGGCCCAAGGAGCGCCTCTACGAGTTCGTCGAGGTGGTGGTGCAGCGGCGGCTCGAGCGGCTCGAGGGGGTGGCGCAGGTGACCGTCCGCGGCCTTTTGACGCCGGTCCTCCAGATCGACCTCGATCCGGCGCGTCTCGAGGCGCACGGCGTGAGCGTGCGCGACCTGGTGACGCGCATCCGCGAGGACAACCGCAATCTCTCCGCCGGCGAGATCGAAGAGGGAGGTCGAAAGCTCCTGGTGCGGGCGATCGGCGAGATGGCGTCGGTGGAAGAGATCCGGCGCATGCCGGTCGACGATCGTGGCGTCGTACTGGGCGACGTCGCCACGGTGCGCTACGACTTTCCCGAGCAGGAGGAGTTCAACTTCTTGAACGGCCGGGAGGCGTTGACCGTGCGGGTCAACAAGGCGTCGACGGCCAACCTGCTCGAGGTGGTCGACCGTGTCAAGGAGGAGATCGAAGCGATCCGCGCCGAGCCCGAGGCGGCCGATCTCGGCGTCAGGATCTACCACGACGCCTCGCTGGACGTGCGCCAGGGCCTCGGACAGCTGCGCAACGCCGGCCTCCTCGGCGGCGGGCTCGCCATCATGGCGGTCTACTTCTTCCTCAGGCGCTGGCGCACCACGCTCCTGGTGGCGGTGGCCATCCCGATTTCGGTCGTCTTCACCTTCGTGCTGCTGTACTTCCTGCGTCCGGGCGGCCTGTCCGAGATCACCCTGAACGTCGTCAGCCTCGCCGGGCTGATGCTGGCGCTCGGCATGTTGGTCGACAACTCGATCGTGGTTATCGAGTCGATCTTCCGCCATAGGAACGAGCTCGGGCAGGAGGCCCGGCAGGCGGCGCTCGAGGGGACCTCGGACGTGGCTCTGCCGATCATCGCCTCGACCGCGACGACGCTCTGCGTCTTCCTGCCGATCGTCTTCATGGGTGGCGGCGGCTGGATGCAGACCTACTTCGAGAACATCGCCACGACGGTCTGTATCGTCATGGTGGCTTCGTTGCTCGTGGCGTTGACCGTGGTGCCGCTGGTGGCGATCTACCTGCTGCGCCGGCAGACGCCACGGCCACCGGGACTGATCCACCACATCACCGGGGGCTACGGCAGGCTGCTCGGTCTGACGCTCCATCACCGCGGTCTGTTCGTCGCTCTGAGCGTCCTGCTGCTGTGGGGTTCGATCCACCTCTTCGGCACCATCGAGCGCTCCTTCGGCAGTCGCAGCGAGGAGCGCGAGGTGACGATCCAGGTGACGACGCCCCGGCAGTACTCGTTGGAGCAGACCGAGGCGCTCTACCAGGAGGTCTACGAGATCCTCGACAGCCGGCGCCAGGAGCTCGACATCGCCGACATCGCCTACGAGTACGACCGGGGCACCGGACGGTCGCGCAGCGGTTGGCGCGGCGGGCGGCGGATCGAGATCTACCTGGTCGACGAGTCCGAGGGGCGGCTCACCACCGCCGAGGCCCGCGAGAGGATCCGCCCGCTCCTGCCGACGCGTGCCGGAGTGGAGCTCGCGATCGCGCAGGGCCGCGGGCACCGCGGCTCGAGCGGTATCGAGGTCGAGCTCTCGGGGCAGGACCAGGTAGTTCTCGAGCTCCTGGCCAAGCGGCTCGAGCGGCAGATGGCCCAGGTGCCGCTCTTCCGCGACGTCGATACCTCGCTCGAGAGCGGCGAGGAGGAGATCCACGTCGCCCCGGCGGGCGACCGGCTCCTCCAGGCGGGGCTATCGAGCCAGGCGGTCGCCTTCACGGTGACCAACTCGCTGTCGAGTCGCGCCGTCAGCCATTTCCAGACCGGAGAGCGCGAGGTCGACCTGGTGGTGCAGTACCGCGAGGCCGACCGGGAGACGCTCGATCAGCTGAAGAACCTGCCGGTGCGGACCGAGGCCGGCACGGTGCCGCTCGGTGCCCTAGCCGAGTTCTCCTTGGTTGCCGGGCCGAGCTCGATCGAGCGCGAGAACCACCGTTCTAAGGTCACCGTGACGGCGAACCTGGCCGATCCCCGCTCGTCGTTCGCCGCCATGGGAGCGGTCGGCATGATGATGGAGTCGTTCTCGTTGCCGGCCGGCTACGAGTGGAGCTTCGGGCGCTGGAACCGGTTCCAGCAGGAGAGTCAGGTGCTGGCCGAATTCGCCCTCGTCTTCGCGCTGGTGCTGGTCTACATGCTGATGGCGGCTCTGTTCGAGAGCTTCACGCAGCCGTTCATCATCATGCTCTCGGTACCGTTCGCTCTCCTCGGCGTGGCGGTCGCCATGAAGCTCGCCAACCAGCCGCTGGACACCATGTCGACGATCGGCGTCATCATCCTGTTGGGGGTGGTGGTCAACAACGCCATCGTGCTGGTCGACCACATCAACAGCCTGCGGGCGCGCGGCCTGTCGCGCGACGAGGCGATCCTCGCCGGTGGCAAGCACCGGCTGCGACCGATCGTCATCACGGCGGTGACGACGATCCTCGGACTGGCCCCGATGGTGGCGCCGATCCTGCTGCCGTCGGTCTTCGGTCCGGTGGAGGGTCGCGCCGGCACCTGGGCGCCGATCGGTCTGGTGATCATCGGCGGCCTGGCGAGCTCGACCTTCCTGACCCTGCTGGTCATCCCGACGATCTACTCGCTGATCGACGATCTGGCGAACTTCTTCGCGCGGGTGGCGGCGGCGGTCGGTCGGCGCCCGACGGGCCCGACGAACCCGACGAGCCCGGCGAGCCCGGGGTCGACCGGCGGGGGCCGCGCGGCCGGCTCCGGTGGGGTCGGGGCGTCCCTGCCTGGCCTTTCGGAGAGCTCGTGAGGGGGACGACGGTGCGGTGTCTCGCGGTGTTGGCGGCGGCGGTTCTGGCCGCTGCGGTTCTGACCCTCGGATGTGGCGACGGCAAGGGCGGCGACGCGGCGGCGCGTGGCGGAGCCGGCGGGGAGCGGGCGGGGGGTCGGGGGATGGGAGGGCGTGGGCCGGGTCCTTCCGACGGTGCACCGCAGGCCGCCGTGCCGGTCGAGGTCACGCGGGTCGTGCGGGAGACGATCGCCTCCTACATCGAGACCAACGGCACTCTCGAGGCGGAGAACGAGGTCGACGTCGTGGCGCGGGTGGCGGGACCGGTCGTCGAGCTCGCCGCCGAAGAGGGGATGACGGTCTCCGACGGCCAGCTCCTGGCGAGGATCGACGCCAGCGAGATCCGCGCCCGGCTCGAGATCTCCCGCGTGGGGCTCGAGGAGGCGCGGGTCGCCTTCGAACGGGCTCGCCAGCTCGCCGGCGAGAACCTGATCAGCGCCGAGGCCTTCGAGACCGCCAAGGCGACCTTCGAGTCGGCCGAGGCGGAGTTCGAGGGCAACCGGATCCAGCTCTCCTACACCGAGATCCGGGCGCCGTTCCGCGGCCGGATCATCGAGCGCTACGTCAAGTTCGCGCAGAACGTCTCGCCGGGGGACCCGCTCTTCCGCATCTCCGATTTCGACCCTCTGCTCTGCCCGATCCAGGTGCCGGAGCGCAACATCCCGCTGCTGGCCGTCGGGCAGCGCGCCTTTCTGCGCGTCGAGGCCTGGCCGGGCCAACGGTTCACGGCTCGCGTACTGCGCATCTCGCCGGTGGTCGACGCCGCTACCGGTACAGTCAGGGTGACGCTCGAGGTTTCGGGTGAAGGGAGGCTGCGACCGGGGATGTTCGCCAGCGTCTTTCTCGAGACGGCGACGCACGAGAACGCGCTCGTCGTCCCGCGTTCGGCGCTGGCCCTGGAGAGCGTCGGCGACACCGTCTACGTGGCCCGGGAAGGTGTCGCGAAACGGCGCGAGCTCGAGCTCGGGGTGCGCCAGGGGGACCGGGTCGAGGTCGTCTCCGGCCTCGAGGAGGGGGAGCTGGTGGTGACGGTGGGCCAGGACGGGCTGTCGGACGGGACGCCGATCCAGATCCTCGCAGGCGCGGGCGGGGAGACACCCGCCGCCGGCCGGCCGGCGACCGAGCCGACCGCCCCGATGGACGGGGGAGGGGATCGGGTTCCCGCAGCCTCGCCACGGTGCGTTGACAGCCCCGAGATGACGATCCCAGCCTCGAGTCTCCCGCGGATGCGCCGATGAAGATCGTCCGGTTCTCGACCCGCCGGCCGGTCACCGTCTTCATCTTCGCGGTGGCGGCGGTGGTCTTCGGCATGGTCGCCCTGGGGCGCCTCGCCACCGACCTGCTGCCGGACATCTCCTATCCCTCGCTGACGGTCCGCACCGAGTTCGAGGGCGCCGCTCCGATCGAGGTCGAGAGCCTGATCACCCGGCCGATCGAGAACGCGGTCGGGGTGGTGAACGGCGTCGTCCGCGTCACCTCGAGCTCGCGCGCCGACGTCTCCGAGGTGACGCTCGAGTTCGCCTGGGGCACCAACATGGACCTGGCGGGGCTCGATGTCCGCGAGCGCCTCGACGTCCTCATCCTGCCGCAGGAGGCGGAGCGTCCGGTGCTGCTGCGCTACGACCCGTCGCTCGATCCGATCCAGCGGCTCGGCATCGTCGGCGACTCGGACCTCATCCGCCTGCGCCTGCTGGCCGAAGAGGAGGTGAAGCGCAGCCTCGAGCGGGTCGAGGGTGTCGCGGCGGTGGTGGTGAGCGGTGGCCTCGAGGAGGAGATCCAGGTGCTGCTCGACGAGCGCCGCCTCGCCAACCTCGGGCTCGAGGCCTCTCGGGTGCTCGCCCGGCTGGCGCAGGAGAACGTCAACCTGACCGGTGGCCGGCTGCGCGAGGGACGCGCCGAGTACCTGGTGCGCACCGTCAACGAGTATCTCCGCGCCGAGGATCTGGCCGACATCGTGGTCGACAGCTCGCGCGGTGCGATCGTCCGCCTGTCCGACGTGGCGACGATCGTCAAGGGGCACCGCGAGCGCGAGATCATCACCCGCATCGACGGGCGCGAGAGCGTCGAGGTGGCGATCTACAAGGAGGGCGGCACCAACACCGTGACGGTGGCCGACGCGGTGCGCGCCCAGCTCGAATCGTTACGCGCCGAGCTCCGATCGATCGATCCGGCCTTGGAGCTCGAGATGGTCACCGATCAGTCGCGCTTCATCCGCCAGTCGGTCGACGAGGTGCTGAAGACCGCCGCCTACGGCGGCATCCTGGCGATCGCGGTGCTCTTCTTCTTCCTCAGGAGCTGGAAGACGACCTTCGTCATCGGTGCGGCGATCCCGATCTCGGTGGTGGCGACCTTCTTCCTGATGTACGTCTCCGACATCTCGCTCAACATCATGTCGCTGGGCGGCCTCACCCTCGGCATCGGCCTGCTGGTCGACAACTCGATCGTGGTGCTCGAGGCGGTGCAGCGCCGCCGCGACCAGGGTCTCGCCGAGGTCGAAGCGGCCGACCAGGGAGCGAGCGAGGTCGGACGGGCGGTCGTCGCCTCGACGCTGACGACGATCTGCGTCTTCCTGCCGATCGTCTTCGTCGAAGGGGTCGCCGGCCAGCTGTTCGGCGATCAGGCCCTGACGGTCACCTACTCGCTGGTGATCTCTCTCGTCGTCGCCCTGACCGTCATCCCGATGCTCGCCTCGCGGCATTTCCGCCCCGAGCGGGTGCGCGAGCCGCGCCACGCGCCGGGCTGGCGGGGTGCGGTCGGCCGGCGGCTCGGCGGGACGGCCTTCTGGCTCTCGGTCGGGGCGGCGCGTCTGGTCGGGGCGGTGCTGGCGGCGCTCGACCGCCTGGTGAGACTCCTTTTGGCCCTGCCGCTCAGAGCCTTCGAGGCCGGCTACGAGCGACTCGAGCGGCTCTACGACCGTCAGCTCGAGCGCGCCCTGGGGCGGCCGGTGCTGCTCCTCGTGGCGACGCTGGTGCTCCTGGCGGGGAGCCTGGCGCTGGTGCCGCATCTCGGCAGCGAGCTCGTCCCCGAGCTGGTGCAGGGGGAGTTCTTCGTCGATCTCGAGCTACCGCCGGGAACGCATCTCGAGGTGACCCAGGCGCGTGTCGGTGTGGTCGAGCGGCGGGCGATGGGACTCGACGACGCGGAGACCGTCTACGCCATCATCGGCACGTCGAACGAGCAGGGCGGCGTGGCGGGGGAGCGGCGCGAGAACCTCGGGCAGGTGACCGTGACCCTGACGCGTCCGTACACCCGCGACGACGAAGAGCGCATGATGGCCGAGCTACGCCGGACGCTCGACGGAATGGAGGAGCTCGACTACCGCTTCGGCCGGCCGGCCTACTTCAGCTTCCG
>JAWVZD010000083.1:0-7206 GCA_033722395.1 Thermoanaerobaculia bacterium
CTACGGCATGCAGCCGGTCTCCGACCTCATGGGCCAGGCCCGCATCGGCCTCGTCGACCCGAGCGCCCACGAAGAGGCCGACAAGACCGTCGTCTCCGGCACGGCCCGGTTCGCCGGCTCGGCCGACGGCAAGAAGATCCTGGTAATCCAGGACGGCCAGATGGCGATCGTCGATGCCAAGGCCGACCAGAAGCTGGATACGCCGATCGCCACCGCCGGCATGGTGACCGAGATCGAGCCGCGTTCCGAGTGGCGACAGATCTTCCACGAAGCCTGGCGCATCCAGCGCGATTTCTTCTACGACCCGGGCCTGCACGGCGTCGACTGGGAGGCGGTGCGCCAGCAGTACGCCGCCATGCTCGGCGACGCCGCCTCGCGCGAGGACGTCGCCTACGTCATCCGCGAAATGATCTCCGAGCTCAACGTCGGGCACGCCTACTACTTCGGCGGCGATCTCGAGGACGAGCCGAGCGTCACGGTCGGCATGCTGGGCGTCGACTGGGAGCTCGCCGACGGCGCCTACCGCATCGCCGCCGTCGTCGAGGGCGGACCGTGGGATGTCGACGCGCGCGGACCGCTGAGCCGTCCCGGCATCGACGTCGGGGTGGGCGACTACGTCTTGGCGGTCAACGGGGTGCCGGTCGATCCGGCCAAGGACCCGTGGGCCGCCTTCCAAGGGCTCGCCGGCTCGACGGTCACCCTGACGGTCTCCGACGAGCCACGCCTCGACGACACCGCGCGCTCGGTTGTGGTCGAGTTGGCGGCGAGCGAAGACGATTTGCGCTACCGCCGCTGGGTGGAGGCGAATCGGCGCTACGTCGACGAGCAGACCGACGGCAGGGTGGGCTACATCTACGTACCCAACACCGGTATCCAGGGCCAGAACGAGCTGGTGCGCCAGTTCTTCGGGCAGGTGACCAAAGCCGGCCTGATCATCGACGAGCGCTGGAACGGGGGCGGACAGATCCCGACCCGCTTCATCGAGCTCCTCGACCGCCCGATCGCCAACTACTGGTCGCTGCGCGAGGGCGAGGACATCGTCTGGCCGCCCGACGCCCACCACGGGCCCAAGGCGATGCTGATCAACGGCCTGGCGGGCTCCGGCGGCGACTACTTCCCCTTCTGGTTCCGCGAGCGCGGTCTCGGCCCGCTCATCGGCACGCGTACCTGGGGCGGGCTGGTCGGGATCAGCACCCCGCCCCTGCTCATCGACGGTGCCGTCACCACGGCGCCCAACTTCGCCTTCTACGAGTCGGACGGCACCTGGGGCATCGAGGGGCACGGCGTCGACCCGGACATCGAGGTGATCGACCACCCGGCCGAGATGGTCGACGGCGGCGACCCGCAGCTCGACGCCGCCATCGCCCACGTCCTGGCCCAGATCGAGTCGAATCCCTACACGCCGCCGACACCGCCCGACTATCCGGATCGCTCGGGGATGGGGATCACGCCAGAAGATCACTGAAACGGCCGCCGGCCCCTCCACCAGGGCGATCGACGGAGCGGGCGGCTAGACTAGCGTCGCATGCCGGCCGCTCTGCCCGAGCTTTCCCCCGAGATCCCGCGCCGCGGCAGCCGCCCGGCGGCCGCTCTCGGCCGACTCGTCCTGGGCCTGCTCGGTTGGAGCGTGCGGGGGTCCCCTCCACCGTCGAGCAAGATGGTCCTGATCATCGCCCATCACACCTCGGCTTGGGACCTGGTCGTCGGCCTGGCGGCCAAGCTGGCGCTCCGACTCGATGCCCGCTATCTCGTCAAGCACACGCTCTTCCGTTGGCCGCTCGGCCCGATCCTGCGCCACACCGGAGCGATCCCGGTCGATCGCGGCAGCCGACACGGGGTGGTCGAACAGATGGTCCGAGAGTTCGAGCATCGCCCGCACCTGCTGCTCGCCCTCTCTCCGGAGGGCACCCGCCAGCGGGTCGAACGATGGAAGTCCGGCTTCTACCACATCGCCGACGCCGCCGGGGTGCCGATCGTCCCGGTAGGTCTCGACTTCCGCTCGCGGCAGGTGCGCATCGGGCCGGCGCTCGAGCCGACCGGCGACGAAGCGGCGGACGTCGCCGAGCTCAGAGGCTTCTTCGCCGACGTCGAAGCCCGTCACCCCGAACTGGCGTCGCCCGGGTGATAATCGGCTCGACACCGCGCCACCCGAACGACCTCGACCGATGCCCGAAACGGAAATCCAACCGGCCGATCCGCAGGCGAGACGCCGCGCCGTGCGGCTGCTCGTCGTCGTGGCGCTGATCGCCGCGGCCGCCCTCTGGCTGGTCCAGAACCGCCTCGACGCCGTCCTGGAGCCGGCCGGTGGGCCCGATCTCGAGGCAGCCCGAACGACCCTGACGGCGATCTCGTCGCTCGCCGGCGCCGGGCTGATAGGCATCGCTCTGTGGATGATCGCTCTCGGTCGGCGCATCGAGGGCGCCCGGCGCTTCCCTCCGCCGGAAATGCGGGTCATCCAGGACACCGCCGTGCGGCGCGGAGCGCAGGCGGTCCGGCTCGCCTATCTCCTCTACGCCGGCGCCGCCGTCCTGTTCGTCGGCGGTATCGCGATACCCTTCCGAGTCTGGCGTCTCCTCGGCTCGCTGGTGACGCCCTGAGCCGCCGGCTTCTCTCGATAGGTCAGCGGCCGACGCCCGCGCCACGGAACAGCATCGAGATACGGAGGCACTTCCAATGCACGTCAGCCTGATCGGCACCGGCCTCATGGGTCGTGCCATGACCGAGCGCCTGCTGGCCAGCGGGCATGCCGTCACGATCTGGAATCGCACGCGCGAGAAGACCGAGCCGCTCCTCGAGATGGGAGCCGCGGCCGCCGACTCACCCGAGGCGGCGATCGCCGCCACCAGCATCACCATCCTGATGCTCACCGACGAGCCGGCAATCCGTTCGGTGCTGGCCCCAGACGGGACTCTCCCCGACCTCGGCGGACGCGTCCTCCTTCAGATGGGAACGATCGGCAGCGACGAGAGCCGCCAGCTACTGGAGGACGTCGAGGTCGCCGGGGGCGAGTACCTCGAGGCCCCGGTTCTCGGTTCACGCGGTCAGGCGGTCGCGGGCACGCTGCTCGTCGCCGTCGGCTCGACCGCCGAGCAGTACGACCGCTGGCGGCCGCTTCTCGACTGTTTCGGGCCGGATCCGCAGCGGGTCGGCGAGGTCGGCCAGGCGGCCTCGGTGAAGCTGGCCTTCAACCAGCTCATCGCCTCGCACATCACCGCCTTCTCGCTCAGCCTCGGCATGATCCGCCGACGCGGCGTCGAGGTGGAGGATTTCATGCAGATCCTGCGCCGCAGCTCGATCTACGCCGAGACCTTCGACAAGAAGTTGCCGCGGCTGCTGGAGCGCGACTTCTCGAACCCCAACTTCCGCCAGCGGCTGCTGCTCAAGGACATCGATCTCATCCGTGCCGAGGCCGACGGGCTCGGACTCGACACCGCCGCTCTGGTCGGCATCCGTCGCCTGGTCGACAAGGCCCTCGCCATGGGTCTCTCCGAAGACGACTACTCGACCGTCTACAACGCCGTCGATCCGCCCGAGTGAGCGATCCCGGATCGCCGATTTGGCGGTCGGTCTCGACGCCGCGCACGAGCGGGGGCCGATCGTGGTTCGCGAGATCGGATCGAGGTCGACGCCGCTCCGAGCGCGCCGCTCGGATCACTCGTCCTGGTCCCCGCCTGTGGGGCCGGATTCGAGCAGATCGAGAAACCCCGACTCTTCGAGGACCTCGACGCCCAGCTCGCGGGCCTTGTCGAGCTTCGAGCCCGGCTCCTCGCCGGCGACGAGGTAGTCCGTCGCGCCGCTCACCGACGAGACGACCCGCCCGCCGGCCGCTTCGACCCTCTGTTTCGCCTCGTCGCGCGTCATCGAGTCGAGGCCGCCGGTGAAGACGAACTTGAGCCCCTCGAGGGGGCCGGACGTCGTGCGCCGCTCGGATTCGAGCGGCTCAACCTCGTCGAGTAGCGCCTCGAGGGCCTCGCGGTTGCCTTCGTTGTCGAAGAACAGCCGGATCTGCTCGGCCATGCGGGGGCCGATCCCGTCGACCTCCTGCAGAGCCTCGTCGGAGGCCGCGGCCACCGTCGAGAAGCTGCCGAAGTGCCCCGCCAGGGTGCGCGCCACCGTCGCTCCCACCTCGGGGATTCCCAGCGCGTGGAGGAAGCGTGCCAGATCGGGCTCGCGGCTGGCATCGATCGCCTCGACCAGGCCAGCGGCCGACTTCTCCGCGAAGCCGGGGAGCTCGACCAGATCGTCCCGCTCGAGGGCATAGAGATCGGCCAGCTGTTCGACCAGTCCCTCCTCGACCAGCAGCTTGGCGGTCTCCTCGCCCAGCCCCTCGATGTCGAGCGCGTGGCGCGAGCCGTAGTGGACGATCCGGCCGGCGAGCTGTGCCGGGCACTCGAGGGCATTGGGGCAGACCGTGAACGGTCCGCGCTCGATCAGCTCGGCGCCACAGGACGGACACTCGTCGGGCATGCGGAACGGCTCGCCGCGCTCGCGCTCCGGCTCCTCCAAGCGCTCGACGACTTGCGGGATGACGTCCCCGGCACGCTGCACCCGCACCCGGTCGCCTTCACGGATGTCCTTGCGCGCCACCTCCTCGCGGTTGTGCAGGGTGGCGCGGCTCACCGTGACGCCGCCGATCTCCACCGGCAACATCAGAGCGATCGGCGTCACGACGCCGGTCCGTCCGACGCTCGGGACGATGTCCAGAACGCGTGTGATCTCCTTGCGCGCCGGGAACTTGTAAGCGAACGCCCAGCGGGGGTGGTGCGAGGTCTCCCCCAACTCGTTGCGAGCGGCGAGGTCGTCGACCTTGACGACCACACCGTCGATCTCGTAGCCGAGATCGTCGCGGCGCTCGCGGAGCGCCTCGTGATAGTCGACGATCTCCTCCAAGCCCGAGACCCGGCTCGGCAGGTCGTTGACCTTCAGTCCCCAGGCGCGCAGTGCCTCGAGCACCTCCCACTGGGTCTCGAGCTCCGCCCCCTCGACGTGGAGGACGTCGTAGGCGAACAGGTCGAGCGGCCGCTCGGCGGTCTTCGACGGATCGAGCTGACGCAACGCACCGGCCGAGGCGTTGCGCGGGTTGGCGAACGGCTCGCGGCCCTCGGCCAGCAGCCGCTCGTTGAGCTGCTCGAAGGCGTCGGCGTGCATGATGACCTCGCCGCGCACCGCCAGGAGCTCCGGCGCCGAGCGCTCGTCGTCGCGCAGCCTCAACGGCAGGGCGGCGATGGTTCGGACGTTCTCGGTGATCTCCTCGCCGCGCTCGCCGTCGCCCCGGGTCGAGGCGCGGCTGAGCTCGCCGTCCTCGTAGACCAGCTCGACCGAGGCGCCATCGAGCTTCGGGTCGACGACGTACTCCACCTCCTCGCCCAAGGCGTCCCGTACCCGCCGGTCGAAGCGCTCCAGCGCCTCTCTCTTCTCGTGTGAATCGAGCGACAGCATCGGCGCGAGGTGCTCGACGGTGGCGAAGCCCTCGCGCACGGCGCCGCTCACCCGTTGGGTGGGCGAAGAGGAGGTGACGAGGTCGGGAAACTCCGCCTCGAGCTCGCGCAGCTCGCGGTAGAGCTCGTCGTAGGCGCTGTCGGCTATCTCGGGGGAGTCGAGGACGTAATAGCGGTGGTCGTGGTAGCGGATCTGCTCGCGCAGCTCCTCGATCCGCTCGGTCGCTTCGTCCCTGTCCATCGGTCGGATCCGTGAATCCGCGTCACGGTATCACCCATGGACGACGTTGGGCAGTCTCTCCCAGTCCGATTCGGCGGCATCGAGGGCGATGGCCAAGCCGCCGTCGGAGCCGGCGTAGACCGGATCGGTGACCTGCTTGACCGAGGTCTCGCCCATCTCCTGGAGCCGGCGCTCGATCTCCTCGCCGAGGCCGCGGATCCTCGACGTGCAGCCGGCGAGGATGACGTTCTGCCGCACGCGAGACTGGAAATCGGGTTCGACGCGCGACACCAGCTCGACGATGGTCTCCACCACCGGCGGCACCAGAGCTGCGCAGGCGGCGCGCATCTCCCGACCGATGTCGAGCTTGGTCGGCCGGCCGTCGATCGGCGCTTCGACGATCACCGCCTCGCTGCGGTCACCGACGAAGCCGTGTTCCTCCTTCCATCGGCGCACCATGTGGATCGACAGGCTGGCCTCCGGGTAGCGCGCCCCGACCGCGTCGAGCAGGTGACGGTCGATCGAGTCGCCGGCGACGGTCAGGGTGCGCTGGTCGCGCTCGCTCGGGAAGCGCCCTTGCAGAACGCACAGATCGGTCGTACCGGCCCCCAGATCGACCACCAGCGAGTGGAGCAACGCCTCGAGACCGTAGCCGACGGCGAACGGCTCTGAAACGATCATCAGCTGCGTCACCATGCCGGCGAGCGCCTGACGGAGCTCCTGACGGTTGATCCGCAGAGCCTCGGCCGGGACTCCTACGACGGCGCGCACCGTCGTGCCCTCCTCGGCACCGACCTCGTCGAGCAGCCGGCGCACGATCGCCCGGATCGCTTCGACCTCGCGCGCCGAGCCGCGTTTGACGACACCCTGCTCGAGCGGTCGGTGCAGATCGAGCATCGAGCGCTTCTCGAGCGCTTCGGATCCCACGACTACCGCCTCCCCGACCAGCCGTGCGGCGATCGAATCGACCGGCCAGCCGGCGAAGCTCGCCACCACCGCCCGGCGGTCGTTCGACGCGGAGATCGAACTCTGAGAGGTCCCCAGATCGATGCCGACGTGCACGGCGTCGCCGGGCCGCGGTCGATCGAACGGTTCAACTGGCCGAATAGTCCGGTTCATGAGCACTCCTCGCATAGGTGTCGATGCCGCTGAAGATCGCCAGGGCGATGTACTCGCGATAGGCCGGCAGCTCGAGAAGACGCGCCTCCTCCTCGCTCGAAAGAGCCGAGACCTCGGCCAGAACCGCCGGCATGTCGGTACCGACGAGAACGACGAAGGGTGCGGTCTTCACACCCCGGTCGACGATGCCCGGCGCCACCTCCCCGAGGTGCGAGAACAACGCTTCCTGCACGGCCACCGCCAGACGCCGCGACTCCTCCTGGCGCAGATTGGCGTAGACCCCCTCCAAGATCTCCCTGAGAGCGGTCAAGGAATAGCCGGAGTCGCGGTTCTCGCGCGAGGCCAGATGGCTCAGATACGGATCCTCGGTCGGTCCGAGGAAAAAGGTCTCGATGCCCCGCGCCCCGTCACCGAGCCAGTTGACGTGGA
>JAWVZD010000084.1:0-7194 GCA_033722395.1 Thermoanaerobaculia bacterium
GCCAGGATGGCCGAGCTCGGCGGGGAAGAGGACGAAGACGAGGCCGTTGTCTCGGATGCCTCCCGACCCAAGGGCAAGCTGGAAGAGCTGCGAGCTCGCAAGCTCGAGGACATGGACGAGGATGAGACTTCCGGGGAAGACACCAGCGGCGGGGAAGAAGACGAAACGCAGTGACCCTAGCTCGTTCTGGTGTTTCCCTTCACATCGGTGGGTCTCTCGACAGCCTCGATTTGCCTGCAGGCAACCTGGGCACCGAGATCCTGCCTGAAGGCGCTGCGCTGACGACTTTCAGCGCGACGCGGGGGATCGCGGGAACGTCAGGGACCACGACCGTTCAGCTCGAGTTGAACGGCGCTCTCGTCGCTGGCGCGGCTGTGTCCTGGACGCCGGCCGACGGCGACTACTCGAACAAGTCGGTCACCGGGTTCGAGGTGTTCGTCGATGAAGGAGACAGGCTCAGCCTGCGAGTCACCAGCGCCGAGGTTGGCGGCGCAGACGTCTACGTGAAGGTCATCGGGTGAGCTCGTCCCTGATCGAGAAGCTGTTCGCTGCAGGCGGCTCGGTTACCGGAAAGGCGTTCCGGGTCATGGCGGGACTGCGCTCGCGCGACTCCGCCGTGCAGCCGCTCGAAACCAACAACTACGGCAGCCTCAACGTCGGCTTCGGTGATTTCACGGGGACCAAGGACGTCTTCTCTCGCCTTCGTGTGACCGAGCCGTTTGGCCTGTTCGACGCCAAGCAGCTTTTCGACAAGCAGCCTCTGGTCTACGTCGAGGACGTTCAGAACGGTGGGTCGTCAACCCATTTGCCGAATGAGTCGAGCACTCGCATGGACGTCACGACGACGACCAACTCGCGGGTGATTCGCCAGAGCCGCGCTTACATCCCCTACCAGCCTGGTCGGTCACAGTACGCGATCCTGACCGGCGTTATCGGCGCGGCGGTCGCGAACCTGCGTCGGCGCATGGGCTACTTCGACGCCAACAACGGCGTCTACCTGGAGCAGAACGGCACGACCGACGTGGCGTTCACGCTGCGCAGCTTCGTGACCGGCGTCGTCGACAACTCGAAGCGGATCACCCAGGCCAACTGGAACATCGACCCCCTCGACGGGAGTGGGCCGAGCGGCAAGACGTTGGACCTGACCAAGTTCATCGTCATGTTCACCGAGTTCGGTTGGCTCGGCGGGGCTGGCGTCAAGGTCGGGCTCTTCATCGAAGGCCAGCCAATCTACGTCCACGAGTTCGACCTCGAAGCCAACACCACCGTCTTCTTGTCGACCCCGAGCCTGCCCGTCCGTTGGGAGATCGAGAACCTCGCTGCCGCCTCCGGTTCCATGAAGCACACCTGCGCGGTCGTGTTCAGCGAGGGGGGCTTTGACCCGCAGGGCGCGGTCACTTCGGAGCCGACGACCAGCGCGATCACCGTGGGGACGACCGAGACGGCACTGATCGCTGTCCGGCTGCGTTCCGCCTACGCACGCGGGACGCTGATCCCGCTCTCTGCGTCGGGTCAGGTCACGAGCATCGATGAGGTGATCTTCCGCGTCCGAATCCGGTCCACGATCACGGGCGGGACGTGGGTGACCTCGGACACCGGACAGAGCGAGTTTCAGCTCAATCCGGCATTTAGTGGCGGCATCAAGATCGCTACGTTCTTCGCCAACGACAACGGGGGATCCATCGACGCCCCCATGCTGGAGAACGCCCTGCGGGTCGCGGCCAACTTCGCCGGTACCGCAGACACGCTGGTCCTCACTGCCCAGAACGACAGCGCCACAGCGAACGTCCTTGGCCAACTGACGTGGAAGGAGGTGCTCTAGTGCCTGGCATCTCAAGAAACGTTCAGCACCTGAACGGCAGCGCCAACACGACCGCGTCGACCTTGACCTTCGCTGGTCCGGCCCGCTCGATCCTCATCCAGAACACCGAGCAGTCTGCAGCCAACGACCTGCTCGTCAGCTTCGATGGTGGGGTCAACTTCAAGACGCTGAAACGCCTCGCCGCCTTCGAGATCGAGGCCAGGCTGTTGGCGATTCAGGTGAAGTCGTCGGCAGGGTCAGTCGCCTACGAAGCGGTGGTGACCCATGATTAGGTTCACCCAAGGTGAGGTCACCAAGACCAACCTCAACGCGACCACCAACCCCACTGGTGCCGACGACGTCACGCAGGGCTACACGGTTGGGTCGGTCTGGGTGAACAGGTCGGCATCGCCTCGGCGCGTGTTCGTCATGGTCGACCAGGCTGCGGGCGCAGCGGTCTGGATTCAGACCACCAACACCATCGACAACACCGACAGCCCCGGTCTTTACTTCCTGGGCTCGATCCTCGACTACTCGTCCGCAGCCGGTCCGCCCAGCGGTGAAGTCCAGTACACGCGCGTCTTCCTGCTGGCTGGGCTGACGATCAACGCCATCGAGGTCTTCGTCGATTCGGGCGGGTCCGCTGGTCGTGAGATTCGTTTGGGGATCTACGATCAAGCGACCCCGGATAGCCCGGCTGGGGTCCCTTCGACCAGGGTCGCTCAGAGCGCGTCGACGCCGACCGGCGGTGCGGACGGCACCTACTTGGTGCTTCCCATGACCACGCCCTACGTGGTCCCGGTGACGGGGTTCTACTGGTTGGCTTTGGTCGTCAACAACTCGGCCCTCAAGCTGGTCACCACGCCCGCGGTCTACCGCGAGAACTACCCGCCCGTGCGTAGGCAGACGGTGGCCGGAACGGCGCTTCCCGCGTCGGCGTCCGGGCTATCAAATCCGCAGAGCGCCATCGCTTTCGTCGCGGCCACGGAGTAGCTCATGCCCATCGTCCCGGAACACTTCACGCGCTTGCTCAACGAGGACGACACCCAAGCCAACTTTCCGCAGACCACCCGGAAGACGCCGATCTTCCAGCCGTCGATCGTTCCCCCGGGATACCTGTTCTACGGGACCAGTGCCTTCGACAAGTTCGACCCAGCCGAGATCGGGAACGGCGTCAAGGTGCTGTTCAAGACCAGCACCCCGAACGATGTCGTGACCGTCGAGGGGCGCTTCCTCGAGCACGTCTACATCCTCGGCGGGCAGATCAAGGCGTGGGCGAGCGAGTGCGAAGACGAGGTGTCGCTCGAGGTGGTGTTTCCCGCTTCGTCGCCATCAGCCAACCCGGGCGGGACCGGAAACGCGGACCTCGCCGGCAACCTGTTCGTCCCCGCAGCAGGCGACGGCGCCTATGACGTGGACGGATCGACCCTCGAGGCCGGTGAGGTCAACCTCAACCTCTGTCCAATTCCCGCGAGCCCTGAGGGGACCGGCTTCTGGAATTGGGACCCCGAGCAGGACCCCTCGATCACCCCGGCGCCGAGTCAAGACGGCAACTACCACTTGATGGACGTGGAAGTCAGCGCCCTGCGCCAGGCCAACAAGTACCCCGTCGCAGACCTCGAGGTCACACCCGCCAGCGGGATCCAGGGGAAGAAGGTCTTGCCGCACTGGGTCTGGCGATTCACCATGACCAAGGGCCCGAGCGGCAACGAAACGGCTGCGAGGATCCTCCTCTACACTGCGAGGGCGAAGACCAAGTAGGAAGACATGACTAGCAGCGGGAAGAATCGGAGGATCACGGCGGCCTTTTTGGCTGTGTTCATTTCGATCGGCCTCGTCTGGGATGTCTACGTGGCCTACAACGAGGTCCAAGGCGACACGATCAGCGAGCTGGTCCGCGACCTCAGCCACTCGTGGTACTTCGTTCCGTGGATCTTCGGGGTCTGCTGCGGCCACTTCTTCTGGAACCGGCCGGCTGAAGAGCTCAAGACGAAACAGGAACGCAGGAAGGTCTTCTTCCAGCAGCTTGTCCCCATCTCGCTGCTCGTCCTGGCCCGTGACCTTCTGAACTTGAAGGTCGACCTGCCGACGTTCGGATACGCTAACCTGGGCCTGTTCGTCGGCGGTTTCGCTGCGGGCGCAAAGCTGTGGCCTCAAGCTCTGCCTGAACAAGAAGTCCAAGACACGGAAGACCCCAAGGAGACCACATGACCGCCTTCACCGATGAGATGGTGGAACAGTACGCCTCGAAGATGATCGAGAAGATCGGCCCCACCCTCGAGCTGCAGGACCTGCAGGTCGTCGTCCCGGCGGCCATGGAGATCGTGGACATCGTCTCGGGCATGGATAACGAGGACAGGCATCAGACCGTCCTCAACATGCTCAAGTACGTCCTCGACAACACCGACACCCCCTGGCGCCCCGACGCCGCCAGCGATCCGCTCTTCCTCAACATCGCTGACGTCCTGCTGATCCCCCTGATTGCCAAGGCCTCGAAAGGCGAGTTCAAGATCAACGAGAACAAGAGCGTGTAGGGCTCGTGGTCCTGAAGCGACCAAGGTTCTGGAACGGGAACGCTGTGCGGATCAGTTCTCTGGTCCGCACAGGCCCTTCCGTCGACCCCCACTTCAGGACCCCCCGCTCTCAGAAGCGACGAGAGGTCAGCCACACGTACAACGCGCAAATCAACTTCGGGCGAAAAGAGCAGGACGCAAAATCGAGGACTGATTCTGGTGATCGGCCCGAGACCGACGCGCACATCGTTCTGCGGACGTGCGACCTCGCACCTCACTCTCAGCTTCCCCGCCCCGAGAAGGGCTGGAAGATCACAGGGATCTACGTAGGCACGGATCAAGAACAAGAGGTGGACTACTTGATCGAAGAGGTCCGAGTCGAAAGCCCCCTGCGCGGACGGCCGCTGCTCGTCTACTGCATCTTCAACGAGAATCGAGATCGAGGGCAGTAGTGGCGCTCAAGTCCAGCTTCAACTTCAGGGTCAACATGGATGGCTTCTGGCAGAGGGCCTGGGCGATCGAGAACATCGGCAAGGAAGAGTTCGAGCAAGTCACGAAGAGGGCAGGCGAACGGTCGGCCAAACTCATCGAGAAGTCGATGCACGAGTTCATCGAGCAAGGCCTACCCTCGTGGCCCGACAACCACCCCTTCACCATCGCCATGAAGAGCAGCGCCCAGCAGCTCTATGAGACGGGCGACATGAAGAGGTCGATCCAGATCTTCATGTCCCGAGAGGGCAGCGGTGCCTACGAGTACTTGGTTGGCTTCCCACCTGGCCGGGCCGCCATGTTGGCGCTCAACGCCGAGTTCGGAAAGACGATCACTGTGACCGACCGCATGAGGGCTTTCCTCGCTGCGAAAGGGCTCCGACTCAGGGCAGAGACCAAGGTCATCTTCATCCCACCGCGACCTTTCATGGAGCCGGCGTTCACCAACAACCAGTCGAACATCCGAAACATCGCCACCGACGAGCTCGAGAAGGCGTTCTCTGGCGGGGGCGTGGAGGGTAGAGGGACCCCTAGTTTGTCGAAGAAGGCCGGTAGTGGGGTGGTGCTTCCTAGTGGGACCAGTAGTCCGAAGGGGACCGGGCGCTTGAGTCAGATCTCAAGGTCCTTGGGCAGAGGCTAGTCGCGCAACCGGTTGCGTAGCGGCTAGAGTAGATCCATGGCCCGCCACGACTTCGTGATCGCCAGCACCCAGCAGATCCGGCTACCGATCGAGACCGAGGACATCTTCCAGGACAGCCGTTTTCTGCGTCTGATCCAGAAAGACAACTTCGGCAACTGGTCGCCCGCCGGCACCTTCGGACAGGCCAAAGTGCTGCTCGAGACATGGCGGCCGACTCTGGTGTCTAGCCTCATCGGGTTCTGGGCCAACGTCGAAGAGAAAGGGACCGATACCGCCAGATTCCGCCTGTCTGCTGATGAGGGGACTACCGAGCTCTACTGGGACGGGACCACTTGGAGGACGCCGGTCGACAACACCGAGTGGAACACCGAGATCGAGGTCGACAGCGGGATCGCTAACTTTCCTTTTGAGACGTCCATCTCAGTTGTGCTTCAGCTCACGTCAGGGACGGGCGAGACTTCACCCAGGTTCTACGGGTACTACATCTTCTACGAGATCCTCTACGACTGCACCGAAGACCTTTTGAGGAGCGTTTTCGAGAAGATCTTCGCAGAGGTCGAGACCCCGGCGGTCGACCGCTTCTTCAACGACTTCCCTCAGGTCGAGCTCGAGGCCACGGATCAACCTTGGCGGATCGAAGAACCCATCGAGGTGTTCAACCTCACCGACGACCCCACCCGCCAGAACAACCTCTTCAGCTCGATCTCGGGGTCCACGATCACCCTGACCAGCCCTCAGGAGGGAGAGCTCGAGCTTCGCTACCGTGGTAAGCTCCACTACGACCAGATCCACATCAGCACCGACGGCGACTACCAGCTGCAGCGCCTGCCTTCGATCGTGATCTTGCCCATGACCCAGTCTCGTGTTCGAGACGATCACGAGCCTCAGGTCGAAGAGCAGCTACGCTCGATCGACACGGTCCGCTTCCGAACCCAACCCGCCAGGCACACGTACACGCTTCGCCTTGAGTGCATCAGCCAGTTTTCGTTGCACGACAAGAAGTTGGCCGACGCGACCAGAAGGGCCTTCGACCAGAAGGAGTACGTGCGGTCCCTGGCCATCGATGAGAATTTCAAGCTGGTTGGGCTGGAAACTGTCTCTCAGACCAACCAAACTCGAGAGCAGCTCTTCACCCGAAGCATTCAAGTGCTGGTCAGCGTCTTGGAGTGGCTTCCCGGCTTCCGAGACGTTCCAATGGTGAGGAAGATCACCTACCGCAAGAGGGCCGGCGGATCTATCGTCGGTCAGGTTGAGATCACGGAGTAGGACATGGCGTACGAGGTCACGAACGTCAGCCGAGGGCCCCTCTACGAGAACCTGGACACCAAGGACGTCCAGGGCAACCTCGAGGTCCTCAACCTGGGCGTGCGCCAGAAGGCCACTCTCACCGACAAGCAGTGGGCGAGTGCTTCCGTGCAGCGCCACATCCGCCGCAAGCGCCTCCGCTCGCGGAAGCTCAGCTAGGCAGATAGGAGAGAACTGTGGTCGAGACCCTCCACCCGGATGTCTATACGATCGAGCGCGGCCTGCCGCCCGCGATCGTCGGCGTCAGCACTTCCACCGCCCTCTTCGTGGGAACCGCCCGTCGAGGCCCCACCGACGAGCTCGGCTTCGTCACGAGCTTCCGTGAGTTCATCAACCTCTTCGGCGAGGACTACCCGGACAGCTTCCTCGAGGACGCCGCCTTCCTGTTCTTCCAGAACGGCGGGCTGCGCCTCTACGTGTCTCGCGTCGTCGGCGCGGGCGCGGCC
>JAWVZD010000085.1:0-7189 GCA_033722395.1 Thermoanaerobaculia bacterium
CGGCACTGGCTAGGGTGGCGCTGGCAACGCTCGCCGCCCAGAGCGGCGACCTCGACCGAGCCGAGGAGGAGCTGGTGCAGGCGCTCGCCGCCGAGGGATCGGCCGACACCTACGCCCTGGCCCACTTCCACCTCGCCCGCCTGCGCGCCGGACGCAGCGAGGAGGAGCTCGCCCGTCGCCATCTGGAGACGGCGCTCGAGCTGGCGCCGGGCTTCGTCGAAGCGCGACTGGCACGGGCCGATCTGGAGCTCGCGGCGGGGCGTTTCGCCGACGCGGCGCGGCGTTTCGGGCGCCTCGCCGAGCAGCGACCCGATCTGGTCGCGGCCCATACCGGACGGGCTCTGGCGCTGCTCGAGAGCGGCCGGCATCTCGAGGCGCGTCGCCTCCTCGAAGCGGCCTGGCGCGACCTACCCGAGGCCCTCACGGTCGGACATCTGTTGGCCCGGGTCCTGGCGACCGCACCGGCGCCGCGGGTGCGCGACAGCCGGCGAGCCATCGACCTCGCGGCGAGCCTCTTCGAGCGTCAGCCGAGCCTGCCCCACGGCGAAACGGTGGCCATGGCCCTGGCCGCGGCCGGGCGCTACGACGAGGCCGTCACCTGGCAGCGACGCCTGATCGACGAAGCCCGTAGCGGCGGCGCCCCACCGGAGACCGTGGCGCGCCTGGAGAGCCGCCTCGCCGAGTACCAGCGCGGCCAGGCGCCGCGCGACGCCTGGCGGCTCTAGCCCTCCCAGACCTCGGTCTGGGGGTAGAAGCCGTACCAGCCGAACCAGTAGGCGATGTGTCCGTTGGGCAGGCGGGGCAGCACGCGGTCGGAGTCGCTCGCCTCGAGACCGCTCTCGGTGACCTTCCATGCGGTTCCGGTCTCGTCGACCAGCACGCCGCTCGCATTGCGCTCGAAGGTGTGGTTCGCGGCCTGGTAGGCACGTACCGCGCCGCTCTCCGCATCCGCCAGCAGAACGATCGGGATGCCGCCGACCTCGTCGTTGACCACGCCGTGGACGATCAGGCGCTCGACCGGATAGGCCTTCGGGACACCGTTGATCTCGATGGCGAAGATCTCGGTATCGCGCGGCAGGGCGTCGCTCTGTTGCCAGACTGGGAACTCGACCCCGCGACGGGCGGTGTCGGCCGCGCCCGGTCGATAGGGGAACCTGTAGGGCAGGTGCTCCATCGCCTCCTCGACCCCTTCGAGATCGAGCACCGTGGTGTCGGGGTGCCGCTCCTGCCACTCGCCCCAGGTGGTCACGGTCATCGGCAGCACCTGGAGCCGGGCGTTGGCCGCCGCCATTCTCCCGACCACCGCCTCGCCAGTGATGTTGCTCCACAGCGAGTAGGTGTCGTGGTCGAACATCAGCTTGTTCGATCGATAGAGCAGGCCCGAGGTACCCATCAGGCGCCGCTCACCGCCCGCCGTCTCACCCGAGTAGAGGATGCCGGAGCCGCACAGGGTGCAGTAGGAGAGCACCACCGGCTCCCCACCGACGACGTCGTTCAGCATCTCGTGCCAGGAGAGGAAGCGGTGCGGATAGGCACGCGCTTCGCCGTTCACCACGACGCCGAAGACGCGCTCGTTCCGATTCAGGTAGTTCGCCTCGTCGGCCGGTATCACCGGCGGATCGTCCAAGCTCGGGATGCCGTCGACCGGCACCCCGCCCGAGATCACCTCCTGGAGGCGGATCTTCGCCGGAGCGCCGGGATAGAAGATCCGTGTGTAGTCGGGATCGCTGCGCTGGAACATCAGCGCCTTCCACTCGACGTAGCGCTCTTTGGGCTCGATGTCGCTGCGGCCGACGTACTCGACCCAGTCCTTGTAGCTGCGGTAGCTCTCGCCGGTGAGCGCTTCCAAAACGTCCCGCATCTCGTCGCGATACAGCTGCGGCGTGAAGAAGTAGGCGTCGACGATCGCCGGCACCAGCGAGGCGTCGCCGGCCGCGATCAGCTCCTCGGCCGCCTGCTTGCGCTCCTTCTTGACCTCCGACATGAGGTTGCGCACCAGGGTGTAGCCGGTCGTCGGGTCGAGCTCGGCGGCGCCAGCCGGGAGCGCCATCGCGCAGGCGACCAGCACGACGGCGAGGCCGCGCTCTCCACTCCAATGATTCATTTCTGACCCCTTCTCCGCTGTCGGTCTTTCCGGCCCATCGGCCGAGCTCACTCGAGCCTACGGAGGTGATTGGGCGGCGGATTGGCTCGAGATCCCGAAGCAGTGCGAGTCGAGCACGGATTCGAGATCGCTTTACCCTCTCGGCCCAAAGAACCGGGACGAGAACAGACCAGCTCGAATTCCAGTCGGCTCGGGCGACTACGACGCCGTATCTTCCGCCTTCCCGCTCTCTTCGATCTCGACCCCCGGATAGTCGAGCTCCGGCGGTGGCGGCTCGCCGCCCGGGCCCTTGAGGTAGTGGTCCATCCAGCGCATCAGGCGCAGCGAGTAATCGTAGCGCGCCGCGGCGTTGCGGTTGCCGTGGCCCTCGCCGGGGTAGAAGACCAGGCGCACCGGAACGTTGCCGAGGACCTTCAAGTAGCGGTAGAGCTCCATCGACTGGCTGGGGTGGACCCGCGTGTCCTCCTTGCCGTGCAGGATCAGGATCGGCGTCCTCGCCCCGGGGGTGTGGTAGATCGGGCTCCTCTCGCGGTACCAGTCCCAGTCGTCCCACGGGTACTTGCGGCCGTGCACCATGAACATCTCGTTCGGGATATCGGTGGTGCCGAACTTCGACACCTGGTCCGAGATGCCGACGAACATGACCGCGGCGGCGAAGTGCTCGGTGAGGGCCGTCGCGCCCCAGGCGGAGGCGAAGCCGCCGTAGGAGCCGCCGGTGATGCCCACCCTGGCCTCGTCGACCAACCCGGTGCCGACCAGGTGCTTCACGCCGTCGACCAGATCGTCGAACTCGCCGCCGGCGTAGTCGGCCTGGTGGAGCTTCGAGTAGGCCACACCGCGCCCGGTCGAGCCGCGGTAGTTGGGATAGAAGACGGCGTAGCCCTCGGCCGCCGCCACCTGACCGGGCGTCGAGTAGCGCGTCAGCCAGCCGTCCGAGTAGTGCGACTCGGGGCCGCCGTGGACCACGAGGATGAGCGGATAGCGCTTCCCGGGCTCCTCGTCGAGCGGCCGGATCAGCAGACCTTCGACCTCGAGCCCGTCGCGCGCCTCGTAGGTCACCGTCTCCTGCGGCGCCAGGCGGCGCTCGCCGAGCCACGGATTGCTGTCGGTGATCCGCGCCGGCGCCGCGTCACCCTCGGCCAGGCGGTAGACCTCGGTCGGATGGAGCGGACTGTCGGCCAGAAAGGCCGCCGTGGTGCCGTCGCGCGACAGCGACAGCGACTCGAAGATCGGCCCGCCGGCCGGCACCAGCTCGCGGTAGCTCGGCTGCGCCGCCGCCGCGCCCTCGATCGCCCCGACGTCGATCGTCATCGAGCCGATCTTCGCCTCGGTGCCCTCGTGCGCGACGAACAGGATCGAGTTGGGCGACTCGAAGGCGAAGTCGACGAAGTCGCCTTCGTAGCCCGGCAGAAGCTCCGTCGGTGCGCCGCCCGAGCGCGGCGCGACGAGCAGACGGTTCTGGCCGGGATCGTGCGGATCGGCTCCTCCGAGGAGCGCGATCGTCTCACCGTCGGGCGATACGGCGACCTTGCCGAGCTTGCCGGGGTTGTCGATCTTCGCCACCATCTCGCCGCTCGCGGCGTCGACCAGGTGTACGCGCCGCTTCATGTAGTGGTCGTCGATGTGCGAGGTCGGCGCCAGCGCCACCACCAGGTGCTCGCCGTCGGGGGCGAAATGGAGCTCGGACGCCGAGCCCTCGAGACCGACCAGCCGTGGCTCGCCGACCACTCCGCCGTCCTCGATCGTCGCCGTCCAGACCTCGACGTCCAGGAGCTGCTCTTCGTAGATCTCCGCCTTGAAGCCCTTCTCGGCCAGCTTCTCCTGGCGCTCCGGCTTCTCTTCGCTGGCCAGGAAGGCGATGCGATCGCCGCCCGGGCTCCACTCGTAGGAGGAGATGTCGGTGGCATGCGTCAGCACCCGCCGGGCCTCGCCGCCGTCGATCGGAATCGAGTAGAGCGAGCGCGTCTCGTCGTCGCCGCGTTTGGTCAGGAAGGAGATCGCGGAGCCGTCCGGGTGCCAGGCGACCTTCGATACGTCGACCTCGCCGCCGACGTAGACGCGACTGTCGCCCGACGTCGACTCGACGACGTGGAGCTCGGTCCATGCCCCACCGTCCTCGCCTTCGCCGGGCGAACGCGGCACGGCGAGGAGGTAGGCGATCTGGTCGCCGTCGGGCGAGATCTCGGCCTCGACCACCGTGCGCAGCTGTGCCACGTCCCGGAGCGTGAGCCGGTCCTGGGCGACGGCGAGCGAGGCGACGACGAGGGCGACCACGACGGCCACCGGGAAAACGAGCTTCCGACCCGGCCGGGCGGTGAGTACACGTTGCGCGAGCATGAGAGACCTCCAATCAGCTGTTCGATCGTTCCGGCCCAGAGTGGATCGGCCGGCGATTGGAATCATACTCCACTGGTGCGCTCTACTGGTTACGCTCTACTGGCGCGATTCACCCGCGCCCCCGACGGACGTCTCGCGCGCCGGCATGGTGAGCCTCCAGCCCAGAAGTCGCGACTCCGTTGTACAATTCTCGCGCCTCCGAGGAAACTGGATGTACTGTGGGTCAAGGATTCGAGACCACCGATTGGACGCTCGTCCGGACAGCGCGAGCGGGTGACGACCAGGGGGCACAGGCGGCCCTGGCGCGCCTGTGCGGGAACTACTGGTTGCCGCTCTACGCCTACGTGCGCCATCTGGGGCACTCACCCGACGACGCGGCCGACCTGGTACAGGGCTTCTTCACCGCCCTGCTGGAGAAGGACTATCTCAAGCAGGTCGATCCCGAGGCGGGACGCTTCCGCACCTTCATGCTGAGCTCGCTCAAGAACTATCTCGCCAACGAGCGCGCCAAACAGCGTACCCAGAAGCGCGGCGGCGACACGGTAATGGTACCGCTCGACTCGCGCCACGCCGAGCGCCTGGCGAAGAGCGATTCGTTCGACGCAGCCACCCCCGAGGACGTCTTCCACCGTCGCTGGGCGCGAACCGTGGTCGACCGCGCGCTGGCACGCCTGCAAGAGGAGCGCGCCGCCGTCGGCAAAGCGCAGGAGTTCGAGTTGCTCAGCTCGCACCTGACCGGCGAGGAGCCGCACACTCCGTACCGCGAGCTGGCGGCGCGCCTCGGTACCACCGAAGGGGCGTTGCGCGTCGCCGTCCATCGACTGCGGACCCAGTTCGGAGAGATCCTGCGCCACGAGATCCGTCAGACCGTGCTCCGGCCGCAGGACATCGACCGCGAGGTCCGCGAGCTGCTGTCGACCCTCGGGGTCGTCGAGCTCGCTTCCTGAACGACGATCAGACGATGGCTCGCCGCAGCCCCGTTCTGTTGCTCGCCCTAACCGGGGTCGCGGCGGTGCTCCTGCTCGGGCAACCGGAGCCCGCGTTCGCAGCCGAGCTCGGAGAGCCGGCTCGAGCGCAGACCGTCCCCAGCGAGCCGCCGGCCGAGGCCCAGCCCAGCGAGGAAGAGGTCGATGAAGCAGCGGAGCCGAGGGACGAGCAGACCAAGCCGGTGTTGCAGGAAGATGAAGAGCCCTCGGCCGAGCCGGGCCCTGGCGAATCCGGGGCCGAGACGCTCTCTCCCGAGGAGCAGGAACGGCGCGACGAGCTCAAGCGCAAGCGCGAAGAGCGCGAGGCCAAGCGGCGGGCGAAGAAGGCGAAGCAGGAGGCCAAGCGCCAGAAGAGGCGCCTGGCGGAGCGGACGAAACACGAGGAGCGGTTGGCCGAGGTTCTGGCCAAGGGCTACGAGGCTCTGGAAGCCGGCGACCTCGACCAGGCCCGCGGCGCCTTCGAGAACTATCGAGAGCTCGATCGCGGCCAGTCGTTTCGGGGCGAGATGGGTCTGGCGAAGACCGCGCTGGCCGGCCAGAGCTCGGCGACCGCCGTCCAGCACGCGCTGAAGGCCGCCAAGGCGACCAGCGAGCCCGCCGAGGCGGCCGAGGCGCTGAGCTTCGCCGCCCAGGCAACTCTGGCGGCACGGCCGCGCAACGAGACGACGGGCGAGCCGCTGCCCGGGACCGAGGCGTTTCTCCACAACGCCCTGCGCTACCAGATGCAGGCCCTGGCGGCCGACCCGGAGGGAGCGCCCGAGGCACGCAGGGCTCTGGAAGAGGCCTTTCCCAGCTCCGAGGACGAGCGCACCGAGCGGTTCTACGAACGCTTCCTCGAGTCGAGCGAGAGCGCGCCGCGCGAGCATGCCCGCCGCCTCGCGGTCACCTACGAAGCGCTCCTCTCCGGTCGGATCGACGGCCCGCTGGTCGTCGCCGGCGGCATCCGACCGCCCGAGAAGATCTCGGGACCGCGCCCGCCCTACCCACACGAGCCGTCCGACGCCTCGATCCGCCAACGGCTGGTGGCGTCGTTCGTCATCGCACCGGACGGCACCGTCTCCGACGTACGGGTGCTGAACGGAATCGACCGGAGACGCGACCGAATGGCGGAGGCGGTCTTCGCTGACTGGGTGTTCGAGCCGGCGCGTCTGCCGAACGGCACTCCGGTCCCGGTGCACTGGGTGATGGCGGTCAACGCCGATGTCGAGCCGCTGGCCGCCGACCGCTCCGAGGAGCCCCATGGCGAGCCCGGCGAGGAGCCCGGCGAGAGGCTAGAGGAGGCAGTTAGGGAAGAAGGTTCAGAGGCCGAGCAGGCCGGCGATTCCCTGCCAGGCGAGCCAGACCGCGAAGGCGATCAGTAGGAGGCCCAGCACGACCAGCGCCCGCCGGTGTCCCGGCGTGCCGGCGAAGCGCCGGCCGTGCGACGTCGCCCAGGCGATCGCCACCTTGCAGCCGACCAGCAGGCCGAGAAAGATCGTCAGGAAGGCGATCGGCTCCCACCACACCACCGACCAGCGCTCGATCATCAACGGCGTGCCGACGGTGAACCAGAAGATCCACGGGTGCGGGCTCAAGAGGTTCACCACCGCACCGCGCCAGGCGTAGCGACGATCGGTCGAGGCCGGCGGCACGCGGCCGGGAGCGAGCGGACCCCGGGCCTCGAGGATGGTCTGGACACCGATCCAGGCGACGAACACGCCCCCGGCGACCGTCAGCCCCGCCAGGAAGCTCTCCGGCACCCGCCCGAGGACGGCGAACGACA
>JAWVZD010000086.1:0-7165 GCA_033722395.1 Thermoanaerobaculia bacterium
AGGTTGTTGAAGTCGTGCGCTACGCCCCCGGCCAGGCGACCGATCGCCTCCATCTTCTGCGCCTGCACGAGAAGCTCCCGGCTGTGCTCCAGCGCCTCCTCGGTGGCACGGTGGCGGGTGATGTCGCGGTAGGTGACGACGACTCCCTCGATCTCGCCCGAGGCTCCTTCGACCGGGGCGGCGTTGATCGACAGTTGCCGCGGCCCCTTCTCCGGATGCTCGTAGATCAGCTCCGCTCCGGTTACCGGTCGTCCCGATGCGAGCGCCCGCGCCACCGGGCGCTCGCTGGGCTCGAGGTGGCGACCGTCGGGCGATCGCACGACCCATCTCGGAGCGTCGAACTGCTGGCCCTCGAGCGAGTCGACGCCGCTCATCGTTCGGGCGGCGTCGTTGGCGAAGCGGACGACGCCGTCCCGGTCGAGGTAGATGATCGCATCGAGCGCGGTGTTGACGACCTGCTCGAGGAGGGCGCGGCTCTCCGCCAGGCGCCGCCGATCTCTGGCGCGGCCGGAGATGTCGCGCACCACACTCAGGGCCCGATCCGTGCTCTCGCCGAGCATCACCACCGTGTGCTCGGTCTCGAAGACCTCGCCATCGGCCCGGCGCAGCATGAACTCGGTGCGAAAGGCGCCGTTCTCCTCCAGTGCCGGCACACTGAGGCGGGCGAATTCCTCGTAGCTCTGCTCGTCGACGTGGACCGTGCGAGTCGAGCGGCCGAGGAGCTCGTCGCGGGAGTAGCCGAGGATGCGTTCCGCCGCCGGGTTGCAGTCGACGATGGTGCGCTCGGGATGGGCGACGATCAGGATGGCGTCGTCCAGGCCGGTGAAGACGGTCTGGAACAGCCGCTCCGCTGCTCGACGCTCCTCCTCGGTGCCGCGTCGGCGCGTCAGCTCGCGTCGCAGAAGCAGGTAGACGATGAGGCCGACGCCGCCGACGAAGAGGAGGCCCTTGAGCGTGCTGACCAGCCAGAGAACGTCGGCGGGAGGCGATAGGAAAAAGAGGGCGAGATCGGTGAGGAGGATCCACGCCGTCCCCAGCAGGGTGAAGAGGATCGCTACCCTGAAGGGTGAGATGCCGGCTCGGAGATGGCGACCCGCCGGTCGCCGCCGCCACCATTCGGTCGTCGGAGATCGGGGCATCGGTCGAGCGGTAGCATACCCGAGGGCGATGCGCCGGCATGGGAGCGCCTGCGTCGCGGCCCCCACGAGTCTGTCGCCCGTCCCTCGGGGCGGCGCGCAGCTATACTGACGGCCGAACGTCCCGAGCGCTCTCGAGCCGCTCGTGCGGCCGCGCGGCCGACGGCGTCGTCGACCCGTCGACGCCGGCGGGATCGCTCCCATGCCGATCCGGGTCGAGGGGCGCACAGTCCCGATGACCGAGACGAGCCAGATTCGCAGCATCGGTGTCTTTCACCTCAACCAGCTCGGCGACCTGATTTTCAGTCTGCCGGTGCTCGAGGCGTTACGGGCCGGCTTTCCGGAGGCCCGCATCACCAGCGTCGTCCGCGCAGACCTCGCCAGCCTGCTCTGTCCCAGCCCGTGGTTGGACGCCTGTATCACGCACCGGGGCGCGGGTGAGTTTTTCTCGACGCTGCGCCAGGTGCGTCGGGCCGAATTCGACCTGGTGGTCTGTCTGTCGCAGTCACCCCGGGTGATGCTGCTGGCTGCGGGGAGTGGGGCGCGGTATCGGATAGGTTTCGCGGGCGGCGGCTTGTCGCTTCTCCTGACAGAGCGCGTCGACGAGACGACGACCCCCTCGTTGACGGCGAATCTCCGTCTGGTCGAGGCGCTGGATTGCCGTATCGAGAGGCGTGATTACCGAGGCCTGCTGACGGTGGAGGAGGCCGACCGGGAGTTGGCCGAGCAGCTGCTCGAAGCGAGCGGAATCGCAGCGGAAGCTCGTCTGGTCGTCGTCGGAGCGGCTGCGTCGACGCGGCGGGACGAGAAGGAGTGGGAGCTCGAACGCTTCCTCGAGGTGGCCCGTGCGCTGACTCACGACGAGGCGATCACGGTCGCCTTCATAGGTGCCGATCCACAGCTCGGCGAGGATCTCTCCGCCGAACGGATCTACGACCTGGGCGGCCAGAGCTCGCTACGCTCGCTTCTGGCACTCCTCGAGCGAGCCGATCTGTTTCTCGGGATCGATTCGGGGCCGCTCCATCTGGCCGCCGCGGTGGGCACACCGTGCGTTGCCTTGTTCGGTCCCACCGATCCCACCCTCACCGGTCCGTGCGGTGACGAGCACACCGTGCTCTACCGTCGCCACGAGGAGGGCGGCCTGGGAGCGCTGGCTTCGGCGCCGGTCGTCGAAGCGGTGGAGAGGAAGCTGAGTCGGTCCTAGCGATCTACCGCCGCACGCTCCACAGTGCGCCCACCACCCCCAGTCCCAGATAGGTCGCTCCCGTCGCCTGCCGGGTACGCTTTCTGAGTGTCTCGGACGCCCGCAGTCGACGTGAGACCGAGGCCCCCAGCACGGCCCAGGCCGAGCCGGTCAAGAGGGCCAGGACGACGAAGAGAAGGCCCAACACTGCGAGTTGAGGACGCGGGTCGGCGACCCGGGGATCGACGAACTGGGGTAGGAAGGCGAGAAAGAACAGCGCTGGCTTCGGGTTGAGCACGTCGATCAGGAAGCCGTCCAGGAAGAGTCGTCCGTTGCTGTCTTCCGCCGAGTTCGCCTCCGTCGGTAGATTCGAGTCGGAAGAGACGATGGTTTGGATGCCCAAGCAGACGAGATAGCCTGCGCCGACGAGCTTCAGCACGCCGATGGCGTGAGCCGAGCGCGTCAAGACGATCGACAGCCCGAGCACCGAGGCGGCGACATGGACGAGAAGACCGGTGCACAGGCCCAGTTGGGAGACGATCCCGGCGTGCCGGCCCCTCTCGACGCTGCGCGCGACGACGAAGGCGACCGCCGGTCCGGGGGTCAGTAACACGGCCAGGGCTGCGGCGACATACGCACCCACCTCGAAGCCGGCACTCATCGCCTTGCTCCCCGCCCCGCTCGGTGGCCACGAGATCGAGCGCCGGGATAGTCGAACGCCTCGGCCTCTTCTGGGGCGCGATTCTCTTTGCCGGACCAGCTCTCGATATCGAGCCGATAGACGGTCGTGCGCGCCAGGTCGGCGGCCTCGACGTCGCGGTAATCGACGCCGGGTTCGAGCTGCGGCGCATATTTGCGCATCAGGAGTCTCAGCGCCCGGGATGCCTCTTCGTCATCCTGGATGATTCGTGCCGTCCCGGTGACCACTACCGAGGCGTACTCGACACTGAAATCGATCGCCGCCTCGGCCGTCAGGATGCGTCCCATGTGGGCGACGGCGAAGGCCGCCGGAACTCCGGGCTCGATCCGCGAGCGGGTTTCTCCGCGGCGCGCGGTGTGCAGGTAGATGGCATCGCGCGTCTGGTCGAAGACGAAGAGATTGATATTGAGCCTGGGTCGATCTCCGACCGCCGTGGCCAGGGCGCCGAAGCCGGACTCGTCGAGGACGGTGCGGATCCAGCTCTCCTTTCGCATGCGATCGCGGCGGCGCGGTATCTCGAGTGGGATTTGCTCGGATTGCATCGTCGAACTCCTTTCACCAGGCTCCCCGAGCGTCAGAGTAGAGGATGAGTGGTATGCTCAAAAGGTCCAATTCTCGCCAAAATGACAGAACCACTTTTCTTCTTCCCGACTCACCTCGATCCCGAGTCCGAGAGACCCCTGTATCGTCAAATCTACGATCTGGTGCGCGACGCGATCCTCGACGGTCGTGTGACCCGTGGTCAGCGCCTGGCCTCCACCCGCGCGCTGGCGGAGGAGCTGGGCGTATCCCGGAACACCGTCCTCGAAGCCTTCGATCAGCTCATCGCCGAGGGGTACCTGACGAGTCGGGTCGGCGCGGGAACGTTCGTTGCCGAGGAGTTGCCGGAAGAGCTGCTTGCCGTTACCTCGGCGGGTCAGTCCCGCGAGGCTGGCTCATCGCCTGCCGTTTCGTCGCGCGGGGAGGTCTTTCGCAGGTGGTCGAAGACGGCTAGGACGCGGGCCGACGGAGCCTTTGCCGTCGGACGCCCGGCGCTCGACCGATTTCCCTGGAAGACCTGGAGCCGGCTTTCGAGGCGAGTCCATCGCGAGATCGCGCCGGAGCGGCTCGACTACGGTGACCCGATGGGGTTCCGGCCGTTGCGCGAAGCGCTGGCGCGCTATCTCGGCTCGGTGCGGGGCCTCGACTGCACGGCAGAGCAGATCGTCGTCGTGCGGGGCTCACAGCAGGGACTCGATCTCGCCGCCCGAGCCCTGCTGGACGAAGGCGACCGAGCGTGGATCGAAGATCCCGGCTATCTGGGGGCACGCGCCGCCCTCGAGGGCGCCGGGGCGCGGCTGGTCGCCGTTCCGGTCGACGGGGAGGGCCTATCGGTGGCGGAAGGCCGTCGTCTGGGGCGTGGGGCCCGACTCGCCTACGTCACCCCGTCCCATCAGTATCCGCTCGGAGTGACCCTGTCGCTCGGGCGACGGTTCGAGTTGCTGGAGTGGGCACGTCGCAACGACGCCTGGCTGATCGAGGACGACTACGACAGTGAGTACCGTTTCGCCGGCCGTCCCCTGGCGCCGTTGGCGGCGCTCGACGGCGGCCGCAACGTCGTCTACATCGGCACCTTGAGCAAGGCGCTCTTTCCGGCGCTTCGAATCGGCTACATGGTGGTGCCGCGGGGACTCGTCGATCTGTTCGCCGGCCTACGCTACACCTCCGATCGGCAAGCCGGGTTCATCGAACAGGCGCTCGTCACCGAGTTTCTGACCGGTGGTTACTTCGGACGTCACGTGCGTCGGATGCGGACGCTCTATCGGCACCGGCAAGAGGTTCTCGCGGACGCGCTCGGGGAGCGCCTGCCGGAAGTGATCGAGCTGCGCCTCGCCTCGACCGGTCTGCACGCCGTCGGTGAGCTAGCGCGAGGCTGGGACGACTGCGAGGCGGCCGAGCGGGCCGATCTGGCCGGAGTGAACGTCAGGCCCTTGTCGGCCTACTGCCTGGAGCGCCGCATGCCACCCGCGCTGCTCTTCGGCTTCGCCGGCTTCCCCGACCGAGAGCTCGTGCGCGGCGTCGACCGCCTGAGCGGCGCGTTGGGGAAGGCCCCGTCGGATCGTCCATCGAGTTGACGCGGTGCGACGATTCCGGCACAGTTGGAGCCACAAACTCGGCCTAGGAGGTACTCATGAAGGAGTTCGCCATTCGATTCGGAGTGCTCGCACTGATCGCCGCCGTGGGCTTCGGCTCACCGCTGACGGCGCAGGAGACGGAGGAGCCCCCCGCGGAGCAGTTGGAAGAGGGTTACGGGGAAGAGCAGGAGCTCGAGGAGGGCTTCGGCGAGGAGCTCACCGTCACGGCTCGAAAGCGGGAAGAGAACCTGCAGGATGTTCCGTTCTCGATCGTCGCGCCGACCGAAGAGGTGCTGCAGCGTCGGGGTGCCTCGAACATCGAGGAGATCTCCGCCAACGTGGCGGGCTTCACGGTGCAGAATCTCGGTCCCGGCCAGAGCCAGGTGGCCATGCGGGGTGTCTCCGCCGGACAGATCGTCCGCGACCAGCCCGGCGTGAAGGAGCAGGTCGGGATCTACCTCGACGAGTCGGTGATCTCGCTGTCGCTCTTCACCCCCGACATCGATCTCTTCGACATCAACCGGGTGGAGGTGCTGCGCGGCCCGCAGGGCACCCTGTTCGGGTCGGGTTCGTTGTCGGGCACGGTCCGTTACATCACCAACCAGCCCGAGATCGGCGTCTCCGAGACCACCGGTGAGCTCTCCGTCGGCAGCGTCGACGGCGGTGATCTCGGCGGCAGCGTCAAAGTGGCGGTCAACGCGCCGCTCTCCGACACCACGGCGCTGCGGTTCACCGGCTACTACAACGACCTCGCCGGCTACATCGACGCCGTGCAGCCGGAGCTGCGCCTCGAAAAGGACGTCAACGACGGCTCGCGTGCCGGCGGCCGGCTGGCGTTGCGCTTCGAGCCCAACGACGATCTGGTGATCACGCCGCGGCTGATCTACCAGGAGGTCGACATGGACGGGTGGAATCGGCAGGATCTCTACAACATCCTGGCCAATCCGTTCACCACCTCGCGCCCGGCCATCGATCTCGGCGAGCGCGAGCAGTTCATCCAGTTCGAGGAGCCGTTCACCGACGAGTTCCTGCTCGCCGATCTCAACATCGAATGGGACATCAACGACGCCGTGACCCTGACGTCGATCACCTCGTATACCGATCGGGACGTCCTGGTGGTGCGGGACGCCACCGCGCTGACCGCCTCGATCACGGGCGGAACGTTGCCGTTCCCCGAGCCGGTCTACACGCTGGACGCGCCGCTCGACGACGCCACCACGGCGGAGATGGTCACTCAGGAGCTCCGCCTGTCGGGGAACACCGACACGCTCGACTGGGTCGCCGGCGTCTTCTACAGCACCATCGAGCGCGACTACGGTCAGAGTCTGTTGGTGTCGGGGTTCGAGGACCTCACGGGGATCCCGACCGCCGGCAACTTCGGCGCCGGCAAGGACATACTGTTCTTCTCCGACCTCGACTACGAGTTCGATCAGACCGCACTCTTCGGCGAGCTGACCTACTCGGTGACCGACAAGTTGGATATCACCGCCGGGGCGCGCTTCTACGATTTCGAGGAAGATCGCGTCCAGACCTTCGACGGCATCTTCGCCGCACCGGGCACCAACATCGGCTCGACGACGGCCGACGGTGTCGCGCCACGGGTCATCGCGAGCTATCAGGCGACGCCGGCGACGCACGTCTACGGGCAGGTCTCCAAGGGGTTCCGCCTGGGCGGCATCAACGATCCGCTCAACGTACCGCTGTGCACGCCGCAGGATCTCGTGACCTTCGGCGGTCGCGAGACCTGGGAGGACGAAGTACTGTGGAACTACGAGGTGGGCTCGAAGTCGTCCATTATGGGAGGCCGCGGCACCTTGAACGCGGCGCTCTTCTTCATGGACATCGAGGACCTGCAGGCCACGGTGACCGCGGGCTCCTGCTCGTCGCGGATCATCTTCAACGTACCGGAAGCCTCGAGCACGGGTGTCGAGCTCGAATGGGTGGCGCGGCTGGACGAGAACTTCGACTTCGCCATCTCGGGTAGCTTCGTCGATTCGGAGCGCGGATCGACCCTGTCCTCGACCGACGCGCA
>JAWVZD010000087.1:0-7125 GCA_033722395.1 Thermoanaerobaculia bacterium
CGAGGCCTACGGGGTCATCGAGGCGACTCTGGAGAGGCGCCCGTACCACTACCACCTTGCCGTCTTTCCGCGCGTCTTCAGGGAACGGGGCGAGCAGGTCCTCGGCGACGACTTCATGGGCGAGTACTTCGTGCTGCGCGGCGACACGCTGTCGAAGATCGCCCGCCGTTACGCCACCTCGGTCGAGATGGTCAAGGCGGTCAACGGCCTCAAAGGCACCACGATCTATCCCGGCCAGCGACTGAAGATCCCGACCACCGGGCGTTGAGTCGTCCGGTGAGCCGGACCCGCTGACCCTCACCCGGCACCTCGGGAGTCAGAGAGAGCCCACGACGCGCTCCCGTCGTGCCTGTGGCATCATCCGGTGGTGTCGATCCCCTGCCGGAGCGCCCGATGAGATGGCCTGCCCCGGACGAGCTCCGGGTCCGCAGACTCGGCGAGCCGCGCTTCGCCTCGCCACTCTCCGGACCGGAGCACTTCGTCGACGACTCGGACCGCGTCCTGCTGTGCTCGTCGGAGTCCGAATTGGCGTCGTTCGTGGAGCGCGACGAGCCTCCACCGAGCTTCGAGCCGGCCGGCCCCCGTGCCGAGCTCTACTTCGAGCCGCCGTCGACCACCTGCGCCCTGGTCACCTGCGGCGGCCTCTGCCCGGGTCTCCACGACGTGGTGCGAGCGATCGTCTTCGCCCTCCACCATGGCTACCGTGTCGGCCGCGTCCTCGGCTTCCGCTTCGGCTTCCAGGGTCTCACCCGTGAGCCGCACCGCCCGCCGATCGAGCTCGACCCCGGCCTGGTGGAGCATCTGCACCACTACGGTGGCTCGCTCCTCGGCACCTCGCGCGGCCCGCAGCCGGTGCCCGAGATGGTCGACGTGCTTGCCGACCGGGGGGTCGACACCCTCTTCGCCATCGGCGGGGACGGCACGATGCGCGGCGCCGCGGCATTGGTGTCCGAGATCGAGGCGCGCGGTCTCGACATCGCCGTCGTCGGCGTGCCGAAGACGATCGACAACGACCTCCCCTGGGTCGAACGCTCCTTCGGGTTCGCCACCGCCGTCGAGGAGGCTCGAGCCGCCCTGACCGGCGCGTACGCCGAGGCGCGTTCAGTGTGGAACGGCGTCGGGCTGGTGAAGCTGATGGGACGCCACGCCGGCTTCATCGCCGCCCACGCGACGCTGGCGAGCGGCCAGGCGAACTTCTGTCTGGTGCCGGAGGTGCCGTTCCGGCTCGACGGCGAGTCGGGTCTGATGGCGCAGCTCGTGGCGAGGCTCGAGGAGCGACGTCACGCCCTCGTGGTGGTCGCCGAGGGCGCCGGTCAGGATCTTCTGCCTCCCCTGCCGGAGGAGGAGCGCCGCGACGCCTCGGGGAACGTCCGGCTGGCCGACATCGGCGCCCATCTGCGCCGGCAGATCGAGGAGCACTGCGAGGCGCAGGGGATCGACATCGAGCTGAAGTACATCGACCCGAGCTATCTCATCCGCTCCCGCCCGGCCAACACCTTCGACGCCGGCTTCGCCCAGATCCTCGGCCAGCACGCCGTGCACGCCGCCATGGCCGGGCGCACCGAGCTGATGATCGGGCTGTGGAACGACCGCTTCACCCACGTGCCGCTGGCCCTCGCCACCGCGGGCCGCGACTCCCTCGACCCCAAGGGGGAGATCTGGCAGCGGGTCCTCGCGACGACCCGTCAGCCGCGCCTCGAGTAGCCCGACTCGAAGAGCTCGACGGGACCGCGGACGGCTCGGGAGCCGCATCGGTCGCCGAACGGATACCATCTGAGTTTCACGCTAGCAACCGCAGAGACCGAAGGAGGCTCCAATGACCGATCACCGCCCGATCCACCCACGATGGATCGTCGTCGCCGCAGTCGTAGCTCTCGTGTCGATCGCACCTCTCGCCGCCCAGCAGGAGACGGTGGCGGAAGCCCCCACCATGGACGAGATGATGGAGGCCTGGATGGAGTCCGCCGAGCCGGGTGAGCATCACGCTCACCTCGCCCCCTTCGCCGGCCGCTGGACGGCCGAGATCTCGATGTGGATGGAGCCCGGCGCCGAGCCCAGCATGAGCCACGCGAAGACCGAAGCGCAGTGGGTGCTGGGCGGACGCTACCTCGAGTGGATCCATGCGGGCGAGTTCGCCGGTATGCCGTTCGAGGGCCGGCAGATGGATGCCTACAACAACGTCGAGCAGCGCTACGAGTCGACCTGGGCCGACAACTTCGGCACCCCGATCCTCTACTACATGGGCCACTGCGAGGAGAACGGCACGGTTCGCACCCTGCACGGCGAGTTCACCGACCCGATGAGCGGTCAGACCGTCTCTCAGCGAGCCGTCTACACCTGGCAGGACGACGACCACTGGACCTACGAGTCGTACATGGCGATGGGCGACGGCGAGGAGTTCAAGAACATGGAGATCCGCTACACCCGGGTCACCGACTAAGGGCAACGCCGAGGAGGGTCGCCGCCAGACACCGAAATCACGGTCGCTCGATTGTGGGCACCCCAGCACGCGCCGCCGCCCCATCGGGTGCCGCCGGGTCCAGATCGGCCCGATTACCCCCTTCACATCTCGTCTGGGCATGCTAATGTCGATCGGGTGGAACCGACTGATATCTCCCCGAGTTCGAGCCAGAAACCGCAGGTAGATCCGGCGACCCTCGCCGCAGGAGACGGCAAGGAGCGTGACACGAGGCGGTCGCGCGCCATCGGCCTGGTGCGCCACTTCACCCGCGAAGGGGTCGACCCCTACGAAGAGGTCGAGTGGCATCGCCGCGACGCCCGCATCACCGACCACCGCGACGGTTCGACGGTTTTCGAGCAGAGGGACGTCGAGTTCCCGCGCTCCTGGTCGGTCAACTCCAGCAACATCGTCACCCAGAAGTACTTTCGGGGCACACCCGGCACGCCGGAGCGCGAGGGTTCGCTGCGCGAGATCATCGACCGGGTGGTCGACCGGGTCACCGACTGGGGGAAGCAGGGCGGCTATTTCGCCGATCGCGCCGAGCGCGAGACCTTCCGCGACGAGCTCAAGTACCTGCTCGTCCATCAGAAGGCCTCCTTCAACTCGCCGGTGTGGTTCAACATCGGCGTCGAGGGGGTACCGCAGCAGGCCTCGGCCTGCTTCATCCTGTCGGTCGAAGACACCATGCCTTCGATCCTCAACTGGTATGTCGAGGAGGGCTTGATCTTCAAGGGCGGCTCGGGCTCGGGCATCAACCTCTCCAAGCTGCGCTCCTCGGCCGAGTCGCTGCGCGGCGGCGGCACGGCCTCCGGCCCGGTGTCGTTCATGCGTGGCGCCGACGCCTCGGCTGGCACCATCAAGAGCGGCGGCAAGACGCGACGCGCCGCCAAGATGGTGATCCTCGACGCCGATCATCCGGACATCGAGGACTTCATCTGGTGCAAGGCGATCGAGGAACGCAAGGCTCGGGTGCTGCGCGACGCCGGTTTCGACATGGACTTGGACGGCCGTGACGGCCATTCGATCCAGTACCAGAACGCCAACAACTCGGTGCGGGTGACCGACGACTTCATGCGCGCCGTAGAGAACGACGAGGACTGGGATCTGATCGCCCGACTCGGCGGCTCGGTGGTGCGCACCGTCAAGGCCCGCAATCTCTTCCGGCAGGTCGCCGAGGCGGCCTGGGAGTGTGCCGATCCGGGGATGCAGTTCGACACCACGATCAACCGCTGGAACACCGCCGCCAACACCGGCCGCATCAACGCCTCGAACCCGTGCAGCGAGTACATGCACCTCGACGACTCGGCGTGCAATCTGGCGAGTCTCAATCTGCTGACCTTCCTCGACGAGGAAGGACATTTCGACGTCGAGGGCTTCCAACACGCCGTCGAGGTGGTGTTCACCGCCCAGGAGATCCTGGTCGGCTTCGCCGACTACCCGACCGAGTCGATCGGCGAGACGGCGCGCGCCTTCCGGCAGCTCGGCCTCGGCTACGCCAACCTGGGTGCCCTCCTGATGGCACTCGGTCTGCCGTACGACTCCGACGCCGGCCGAGCCTGGGCGGCGTCGATCACCGCCCTGATGACCGGCCACGCCTACGCCACCTCGGCGAAGACAGCGGCGCGGGTCGGTCCGTTCGACGGTTTCGCCGAGAACGAGGAGCCGATGCTGCGGGTGCTCGACCAGCATCGCCAGGCGATGCAGGAGATCGACAGCACCCTGGTGCCGCAGGAGATCCTCGAGGCCGCCGCGGAGGCCTGGGAGCGAGCCTGCGAGCTCGGGAGCGAGCACGGCGTGCGCAATTCCCAGGCCTCGGTGCTGGCGCCGACCGGCACGATCGGCCTGATGATGGACTGCGACACCACCGGAATCGAGCCCGACCTCGGGCTGGTGAAGACGAAGAAGCTGGTCGGCGGTGGCACCATGTCGATCGTCAACCGCACTGTGCCGCGAGCGTTGGCGCGCTTGGGCTACTCGCCCGACGAGGTCGAGGAGATCGTCGAGTACATCGACGACAACCGCTCGATCCTCGACGCGCCCCATCTCCAGGACGAGCACGTGCCGGTGTTCGCCTGCTCGATGGGCGACAACCCGATCGACTACATGGGCCACGTCAAGATGATGGGGGCGGTGCAGCCGTTCATCTCCGGTGCCATCTCGAAGACGGTCAACATGCCCGAAGAGGTCTCGGTGCGGGATGTCGAGAGGCTTCACCTCGAGGCCTGGAAGCTGGGCTTGAAGGCCGTGGCCATCTACCGTGACAACTGCAAGGTGGCACAGCCCCTGGCGACCTTCAAGAAGACCGCGAAGCGCCTCATCCTGCCGGAGAACTCCTCGGCCGAGCACGTCGTCGAGCAGCTGGTCGAACTCGCCGAGCGCACCCCGGTGCGAGCCAAGCTGCCGCGCACCAGGAAGTCGCGCACCTTCGAGTTTCGGGTGGCCGACTGCAAGGGCTACGTCACCGTCGGCGAGTACGAGGACGGCCGCCCCGGCGAGATCTTCATCCGGGTCTCGAAGCAGGGCTCGACCCTGGCCGGGATCATGGACGCCTTCGCCATCTCGGTGTCGCACGGCCTGCAGTACGGCGTGCCCCTCAGGAGCTACGTCAAGGCGCTCGTCGGCATGAAGTTCGAGCCCGGCGGGATGACGAACGATCCGGATCTCAGGATGGCGACCAGCCTGATGGACTACCTGTTCCGCAAGCTGGCGCTGCTCTATCTCTCCGACGAGGAGCGCGCCGATCTGGGGATCTTCTCCACCGACGAGCGCATGCAGCCGAACCTGCCCGGCATGGAGGGCTCGATGGTCGAGACCCGCTCGAGCCCCGAGGTCCGCGCCGCCCGTCACTCCGACGCTCCGCTCTGCATGCAGTGCGGCGACCGCATGATGCCGTCGGGCTCGTGCTACGCCTGTCCGAGCTGCGGCACGACGAGCGGCTGTAGTTAGGGAAGAAGAGGCTGCCCGTCGCCGGCAGCGGCTCGGGTGCTGACGACGGCCTCTCCGGTCGGACGGGTCTGGACAGCCGAGGCCGGGCTCTCGAATCCATGCCTCCCTTGCCACCGGTGCCTCCGACCTGTGCAGGCCCGGAAGCCTCCTGCTCCTAATCCCGGCTCCGCGGTGCCGTCTCCAAGAGGATGTGCAACAGGTTGTTCTGAAAGGTCGGGTTGGCCAGCAGGCTGCGGTGGGAGGCGGTGAGGAAGGTCGCCTGCCGCCAGGGGATCGGTGACTCGACCCATCCGCCTCGGCCGCTCAGCAGCCGACCGTCGGCCAGCGCCGATGCGCGAGTGATCGTGCCGTCTCCCGGTGCTTGGAGCGCCGGGAGATCGAACACCAGGCGCTCCCGTCCGTCGACCCGAACGACCATCGCCCGCGCCGGGGTGCGCTCGGCGTCGGCCGCGAGCAGGAAGAGATCGGCCGGCGGCGCGACCTCGGGAATCCGGTCCACGACCCGCTGGAAGCGCCGTGCGCGCTCGAAGGCGACCTCCATGAAGGCCTCGAGCCGTGCTCGTCGATCGGCGTCGGTCGCCTCACCCGGCAGCAGGTTCGCCAACACGGAGGCCTGCCCCGGATCGAACGGGCCCCAGCCGTTACGGCGCCAGTGCGCGGCCGAGAGGATCGCGACGCTTGCAGGCTCTCCCTGCTCATCGAACCAGGAGCGGTGGGACTCGCGGGGCAGCATCTGATAGGTCGACGTCCAGGTCGCGATCACCGCCGGTTCGAAGTCGACGAAGGCGAAGCTGCGGCCGTCGAGCATGTCCCGAAGGAGCTTCATGCTGCCGAAGTTCGGTGTCGACACGACGATCAGTCGATCGACGAGGTCGGCCCCCTCCCAGGTGATCTCGGGCATCTCCTCGCCGAGGACGTCACGGGCGCCGTAGCGCAGGAAGTAACGCGCCACCAGGCCCCCCATCGAGTGCGCCACGATGTCGAACCGAACCGGCCGCCCGTCGACACCGCGCGCCGCCCGTCCGGCCTCGATCTCACGACGAGCCTCCTCCAGGAAGCGGCCGAGCTCGATGGCGCTCCCGACAAGATCCTGCCGCCAGTCGTAGGAGAAGGTCAGGCAGTCGGGGCGCTCGCCGGCGACCGGTGACGGTCCGCACTCGGCGTAGCCGGCGGACTCGAAGAGATCGGTCAGGACGCCGTAGACGTTGACGTCGAGCTCGGCCACCAGTGCGTCCGCCCGCATCGAGTCGAGCAGCCCGTCCGTGACCACGTCGTCCTCGATCCAGCGCAAATCCTCCGGAGTGGGGTCCGCAGGCAGCCGATCGATGTCGACGGCCAGCGCCCTCTGCCCGATCGGGCTCTTCAACTTGAGGGAGTCGTCGGCGAAGAACGCACCCCAAGCGGTCGAGCCGTCCTCCTCGAGCAGCAGTCGCGAGCCCCCGAAACCGGGCACCAGTACGACCGGGTTGCGCCACGGATTCTCGACCGCCCAGGCGTAAATGTAGGAGAGATCGGCAGCCGGGTATTTCGCGGCGGCCTGGCGGAAAAGCGAGCAGCCCGCCAGCAGCGATACGAGGAGCAGGACGGTCAGAAGACCAAACGAGCGACGCGTCATGATCGAGCCGGGAGACTACAGCATCCTCCCGGCTCGATCCTGCCCCATGCCCGCCCGTGCCACAACCCGGACCGGCCGCGGCCTAAAAAACGGCGCGGCCGCC
>JAWVZD010000088.1:0-7067 GCA_033722395.1 Thermoanaerobaculia bacterium
CGCCCCCGCCCCGCGCCGGGGGCCCCCCCCCCCCGGCCGCGCGCCCCGCCGGCGCGCGGGGGGGGGGGGCCCCGCGGTGCCCGACCCCCCCCGCCCCCCGGCGCGGGCCGGGGCCCCCCGCCCGCCTCACCCGCCCGTCATCGTTCCACCGCCCCCGCTACCAACCCCAGCTGACGACTGACAGCTACTGAATCTTGTCGAAAAAGATCGAATTGCGACCCGTGGTCGCAACGATTCGGGGATTCGTGCGTCTTACGGGGTGGAGCGAGGACGACGGCGAGACCACCGACCGATCGACCACAGAGGAGCTCGATAGATGACCCGACGAAGCCACCCCATCACCGTTTCCCTCCTGGCGCTCGCCGCGCTGGCGCTCTCGGCCACCTCACCCGCCGCCGCGCAACGAGCGGGCGAGATCTTCGGTGGCGATCTGCCGCAGGAGTACGCCAACGACATCAGCTCCAAGTTCGATCAGATGCGGGTCGAGGAGATGAAGAACGACCCCGCCTTCCTGGAGCAGTTCTACAGTCGCGATCAGCTCGACACCTTCTTCGCCAACACGGTGGTGAAACTGACCGTCTATCCCGACGGCTCGTACCTCGCCTATGCGCGACCCGGCGGCGATCTGGTCGCAATCGAGCTCGGCCGCAAACGCTTCGCACCCGACGCCGAGCTCCTCGCCTCCGACCCGTGGCTGATGAAGGCCGGCGAGCTCGCCACGCCGAAGCGCCCGCAACCGATCGTCCTGCGGCTGGCGGCTCGTGGCAGCGAGACGAGCGTCGAGTGCCTGAACAGGCTCGAGCGCACCGAGGAGACGATCACCTACTACGTCGGTCCGCTGAACGGTCTGGTCTGTCTCGGACTGGTCGACGACGAGGCACCGCCGTTCGACGAGGTGCTGCGCACCGCCGACAACCGCGCCGGCGGGGTCGCCGCGCCAGGCACCTAGGAGATCCGCCCTTCCCTGTACCGGGCCCGTTCGTTCGGGAGAAGCACCCGGTGCAGTTCTCCGTTGGTCCGGTCGCCCCGCGAGGGGCGGCCGGATCTTTTTCGTCTTTCGAGGTCGAGGTCCGAGCCCGGACGGTCGCAACCTTGCGGATAGAATCTCGTACCTGCGAGCGCGCAGCCTGCCGCCCGGCAGAACGACCACCGACCGAAGGAACCCCGCCGATGCCGTTCGACCCTCGTCACCCGTCCGCACCGCTCGCCATCCTCGTCACCGCCGCCCTCGCTCTCACCGTGCCGCTCGCGGCCGGCGACTGGCCACAGTACCGCGGTCCCGACAGGAGCGGTGTGGTCTCCGAGAGCGATCTCCTGACCAACTGGATCGACGAGGCCCCCGGTATCGCGTGGCGTCGCCCGATCGGTGAGGGCTTCTCCGGCATGGCGATCCACGGCGAACGCCTCTACACCATGGAGGCGGTCGGCTCGGAGGAGGCCCTCCTGGCGATCGACCGGGCGAGCGGCGAGACCACCTGGCGCACCGTCGTCGGCGAGACGGACGAGTTCTTCCCCGGTGCGGGTCCGCGCTCGACGCCGACCGTGGCCGGGAACCGCCTCTACACCGTCTCCTCGAAATCGCGACTCCTGGCGGTCGGCACAGCCAACGGGGAGATCGTCTGGGAACACGACCTGACGCAGTACGGCCCGGTGCCGCGCTACGGCTACTCGGCCTCGCCGCTGGTCGACGGCGACAACGTCGTCGTCCTGGCCGGCGACCGCGGCAAAGGACCGGGAGTGATCTCGTTCGACCGCGGGAGCGGCGAGATCCGCTGGCAGGCGCTCGAGGGGCCGACCGGCTACAGCTCCCCCATCGTCGCCGAGATCGGCGGCAGCCGGCAGTACGTCTTCTCCACCTTCAGCGGCATCGTCGGGCTGGCGACCGACGGCGAGCTGCTGTGGCAGCACGACACCGACCCGAAGACCGCCCTACCGATGCCGGTCTTCGTGCCACCGGACCGGATCTTCGTCGCCACGGCGGACGACAGCTTCGGCGGCATGCTCATCCGGGTCGAGGCGGGCGAGGACGGCTTCCGCACCGCCGAGGTGTGGAGGGAGCGTCTGATGCGCAACCACTTCAACACCTCGGTTCTGGTCGACGGCTTCCTCTACGGCTTCGACAACGCCACCTTCCGCTGCCTCGACGCCGCGACCGGCGAGCGCCGATGGGCGGCGCGGGGCTTCGGCAAGGGCTCCTTGGTGGCGTCGGGCGACCTGCTCTTCGTCCTCTCGGACACCGGGGAGGTAGCGCTCGTCGAGGCCACGCCGGAGGAGTACCGCGAGGCCGGCCGGCTCGAAGTGATGCAGGGCCGCTCCTGGACTTCGCCGAGCCTGGCGGACGGCCATCTCTACGTGCGCGACTTCGACGAGCTGGTCAGCCTCGATCTACGCGGCGCCAGCGGGACCGCGGCCGAGATCGTCGCCGTCGCGACGTCCTCCACCGTGATCGAGCCCGTCACCTTCGGACCCGACGGACTCGACGTGGTGGAGATTCTCGCCCGGCACCGGGCGGCGCGGGGCGGCGAGCGATGGAACGAGGTCGGGGCGCTCGAGATCACCGGCACCTACACGGCCTTCAGCCAGCCGTCCGAGTTCCGACTGGTGCGGCTCGCCGACGACCGCTACCGGCTCGATTTCGACCTGCTCGGCGGGCCGGCGATCCGGGCCCGCGACAGTACCGGACCGTGGTGGCGGCACGAGCTCCTCGCCCCCGAGCCGGCCAGGATCACCGAGGGCCCCTACGAGCCGCTTCTGGTGCGCGAGTCCCTCTTCGGGCCGCTCCTGCTCGACCCCGCGGCGCGAGATCTCGAGGTCGAGCTGGTGGGGAGCGGTGAGATCAACGGTCGCACCACCATCGATCTCGAGGTGACCTTCCCCGACGGCTCGAAGGAGACCTGGCATCTCGATCCGCAGAGCTACCTCGAAGTCGCGGTCGACAGCCGGGTGCACGACTTCACCCAGGCCGAAGGGCCGATCGACCAGCGCGCCTTCTACTCCGACTTTCGTCGCGTCGACGGTCTGGTGGTCCCGTTCCAGCTCGATCTCGAGTTCGGTGCCCGGCTGGAGGAGATGGAAATCGAGTCGGTGAAGGTGGATCCCGAGGTCGACGAGGATTGGTTGGCGGGACCGGAGGAGACGGACGAGTCGGAGAGCACGAAAGAGGACTGAAGCCCACCGCTGGCTGTTGGCTGCGGAGGCTGCTCCCGCCAGAATGGCGCCCAGCCGGGAACGGCGCCCGGATTTGGCGTACCGGAATGGCATCGGCGAGTCGGCGCGGCAGCTGTCGGTGGCCGATCCGAGGGGAGAGATACAGCGAGAAAATCCCCCTCGTAGCGCGCTGTCGGCCGGGTTCCGAGGCGGAGCGAGCGGTCTCGACCCCACCGGTGAGGGCCTCGCTCCGGAGTTGGCACGTAGTCTGCACAATCATGAGGAGCGTAACTGCTCTCCGTTCTGACGGAACTCCTGGCAACACGGACACTGCGGGGGCCCAAATCGGGCCCCCGCGCTGTATTTATAGGGACTCGTCGGGATCGATCCGCGCTCGCACGACGGAGAGGCCGGACCGACAGCTCCTCGGCCGCACCCATAGAACCTACGATCCCGAGGCCGAACCTCGTAGAACGTACGATCCTCCGCCTCTCGACCACCGAGAGTCGACACCTCGCCGCCACCCTACTCTCGCTCTCGAGGGACGGGACCGGCTACAATCACCGCTCCGACCACCTCGCAATCCGAGATCCCGATGTCGCGCCGACTCCTCTGCTCTCTGGCCCTGGCCTCGCTCGTTTCGCTGCCGCTCTACGGGGACGAGTGGAGTCGCTACTGGCCGACCTGGCGCGGTCCGACCGGCAACGGCGTCGCCCCGCTGGCCCACCCGCCGCTGACCTGGAGCGAGACCGAGAACGTGCGCTGGAAGGTCGAGATCCCGGGGCTCGGGCTCTCCTCTCCGATCGTCTGGGAGGACCGCGTCTTTCTCACCAGCGCCGCGCCGATCGGCGAAGAGCCGCCGGGCGGCGTCACCTCCTCCGGGCCCGCGGTCGAGCTCGAGTTCGTCGTTCTCGCGCTGGCGCGTGACGACGGGCGGACGCTCTGGCGCCGGGTCGCCCGCACTCAGGTACCGCACGAGGGACACCACGGGGACAACTCGTGGGCTTCGGGTTCGCCCGTCACCGACGGCGAGATCGTAGTCGCCCATTTCGGCTCGTTCGGCACCTATGCCTACGATCTCGACGGCGAGCTGCTGTGGGCGACCGACCTGGGTGACATGGAGACGCGCCGCGGCTTCGGCGAGGGGACGTCGCCGTCGATCGCCGGAGACAGGGTGATCGTCAACTGGGACCACGAGGGCGACTCGTTCATCGTGGCGCTCGACAAGCACAGCGGCGAGGAGGTCTGGCGCCGGCGGCGACCGGACGAGGTCACCAGTTGGGCGACACCTCTCGTCGTCGAGCACGGCGGTCGCCGGCTGGCAATCGTCCCGGCGACCGGCCGCAGCCGCGCCTACGACGTCGCCACGGGCGAGGAGATCTGGAGCCTGCCCGGCATGACGCTCAACACGATTCCCTCGCCGGTCGAGCGCGACGGCGTCGTCTACATGACCAGCGGCTTCCGCGGCAACATGTTGCAGGCGGTCGCTCTCGATCGCGCCCACGGCGACCTGACGAGCTCGCCCGCCGTGCTCTGGACCTTCGACCGCGACACTCCCTACGTCGCCTCGCCTCTCCTCTACGGCGACCTGCTCTACTTCGTGAAGCGCCTCGACAACATCCTCACCTGTCTCGACGCCGACACCGGCGAGATCGTCTACGACCGGGTCAGGATCGCCGACGTCGACAACGTCTGGTCGTCCCCCGTCGGTGCGGACGGGCGCATCTACGTCACCGGGCGGGACGGCACCACCGTCGTCCTCGAGCACGGGCGGGAGTACCGGGTGCTGGCGGTGAATCGGATCGACGATCGGGTCGATGCCACGCCGGCCCTGGTCGACGGGGAGGTCTACCTGCGCGGGCGCGACTACCTCTACGCCATCGCCGTCGACTGAGAGTCGACCGCTCCGGTCCGCCTGCTCCGGAACGATCGATCAGACGCCGGCGTGCCGCCAGGCATCGAGGACCCGCGCGCGCTCGGTGCTGCTGCCGATGGTGTCGACCGTCGCCTCGAAGGCACCGCGGGCACCCGCCGGGTCGCCGTGACGCCGCACCAGGCCGACCAGTAGCTCGGCGAGCTCGAAGTCGGAGCCGATCTGGCGCGACGTCTCGAGGACGCGAACCAGGCCGTCGTCGCCCAGCGGGCGATCGATCAACCGCGCCAGCACGCGGGCCATCTCGTGGTCCGAGCCGATCGTGCCGACGGCCTCGTAGAGCTCGGACGGCAACGGCTCCCCCGCGGGCAGCTGGTCGAGGAGGTCGATCAGCAGCTCGGCGAGCTCGAAGTCGGAGCCGATCTCCTGCGACAGTCGAAGGGCTCGGGCCAGGTCACCGCTCGTCAGCGGCCGACCGACGAGCTGTGCCAGTGCACGCCGCATCTCGGAGTCCGAGCCGATCGTCGCCGTCACCTCGTAGAACTCCTCCGGTAGCGCCTCACCGGCCGGAAACCGCCGGCAGATCGAGATCACCAATTCGGTGAGCTCGAAGTCCGAGCCGATCGTGCCGGCGACCCGCAGCAGGGGCCGGAGCAGCTCGATCGACAGATCGTCGGATCGCACCAGGTGGTCGAGCGTTTCGCGCAGAGCGTGATCCGAGCCGATGGTCGAAGCCGCTGCGACGAAGGCCCGCTGAGCTCCCGCCTCGGAGAGTCGCCCGAGCGATACCTCCATGAGGACCCGCGCCAGCTCGTGATCGGACCCGATCTCGGCACCCGCGACGTCGAGCCAGCGCTCGAGCTCCTCGCCGGCGAGTGCGGCCCGCTCGAGCAGCTCGACGAGGTAGATCGCCTGGACATGGTCGCCGTGGATCAGGCGCACTTCGGCGAGCACCCCGTCGACACCGTCGGCCGCCAGGATCCGCTCGACGCGCTCCTCGGCCTGCCAGCCGGTGAGGCGGTAGATCTGCGGGATCATGCCCGCCAGCCAGGCTTCGGCCGAACGGTCGAACGGCACCGTCTCGCCGTCCACTCTCCAGACGGTCGCGACGCGGCCCGCGGAATCGGCCGCGACCTCCAGACGGTGCGTCGCTCCGACCCGCCGCTCCTCGATCACCAGGCGACCACCCGGTGACAGCTCACGAACGGCTCGTTCGTCGGCGGTGAACTCGACGGTACCGGTCGATTCGATGCGGATCTCACACCGCCCCTCGGCCACCCGGATTCTCGTCCAGTCCTCCTCGGTCGCCACCGAGGTAGACGACGAGCCGTCGCCACACGCCGCGTCGAACAGCGTCCTCCCCTCGCTCGACCGCGTCCGCGCGGCGCCGAGCGGTCCAGCCGGCTCGGACGAAGCCGCCGCCCGCGCGAAGAGCGGCGCTCGCCCTGCACCCGAGCCCAGGGTCGCGAACGCCGCCGCCTCGTCGGAGATCGCCGTCGGCTTCACCGGCACGGCCGCCAGCAGAAGAGCGAGCGTGGCGCCGGCCAGCATCGTCAGGCGCCCCCGTCGCCCGGGCGTGGCGCGGTGCCGCGACGGATCGAGGATCGAGCCGATCCGCTCCGTCAGCTGCGGGTGCGTCGCCATCGCGGCCACGGCCTGCGGCACCGGGCGCCGGAGTTCCTCGACGACACACAGAAGGTGCTCGGCGTAGCGGACGGGCGGCACGGCGGCGCGGATCACGGTGTCGTCGCTCGCCACCTCGCTCTCGCGCCGCAACGCATCGTGGGCCATCCAGACCAACGGATGCGGCCAGTAGAGCGCTCGGACCCAGGCCGCGCCGAGACCGACGACGGCGTCGTTGCGGCGCACGTGCGCCAGCGCGTGGAGCAGCACGCTGTCGAGGAGATCGTCGCTCCAACCGCTCGCCGAGGCCGGCAGAACGACCACCGGCGATCCCACCCCCCAGGTCACAGGGATCTCGATGCGTTCCGACATGGCTAGCCGCAACGCTCGGTCGATCTCGAGGTCGGAAACCAGCCGCCGCAGC
>JAWVZD010000089.1:0-7065 GCA_033722395.1 Thermoanaerobaculia bacterium
CCGGATGAGGGTGGGGGCGGAACGGCCGGAGCGATGGCCCGTGCGCTCCTCCTCGGCGAGTCCGAAGCGCTGCCGGTCGCCTGGCTGTTGGCGCTGCGGCGACTCGGTCTCGGCCATCTGATCGCGGTCTCCGGCCTGCACGTCGGGCTCGCGGCGGGCGTCGTCTGGTTGGGATTGGCGGCGCTGGCGCCGCAGCGGCGCTGGGCGCCGGTGGCCGTCTCGGTGGGGCTCTATCTGGCGCTGGTAGGGGCGAGGCCGTCTCTGCTCCGCGCCTCCGTGATGACTCTGATCGCGCTGGCCTCGCTCGCCACCGAGCGGCGGCCGATCACTCGCAACGCCTGGGCGGCGGCGATCGGTGGCATGGTGCTGTGGCAACCGCGTCTACTGCTCGACCTCGGCTTCCAGTTGACCGCCGCGGCCACCCTCGGCTTGATCTGTCTCGCGCCGGCCCTGACGCGGCGCTGGCGCGAGGTGCTGCCGGCGTGGCTCGCGCTCGCGCTCGCGGCCGGGGTGGCGGCGCATCTGTTCACCCTGCCCTGGAGCGTCGGCGTGTTCTTCCTGTGGAGTCCGATCTCGATCCTGCTCAATCTGGTCGCCGTTCCTTGGACCGCCGTCACCCTGGTCGTCTCGTTCGCGGTGCTGGTGGCCGGAGACCTCCCCGGCATCGGCTCGGCCGCTTGGTGGCTGCTGGATCGGGTGGTGGCGCCGTTCGGTTGGCTGGCGGAGCTACCGGTGGCGGCCTGGGCGAGCTGGCCGACGATGCTTTCGCCCCGGCTCGCGGCGGCACTCGCCGCGGTGGTCGGGTGGAGCCTGGCGAGAGCGCGGCCGGCGCTGGCCGGAGCGATCTGCCTACTCGGCGCCGGTCTGCTCCTCCGCGGTGGGGACTCGGATCCTCTGCACCCGCTGACCGGCGGTGGACCGGGAGGTGAAGTGCATCGGGCGCGGGGAGCGGAGGCCGTGCTGCTCGATGTCGGACAGGGGGAGGCGATCGTGCTCCGCCACGGTGCGCGGGTAGTGCTCGTCGACGGCGGTGGCTGGCTCGCTCCGGGCATCGGTCAGCGCGTCCTCCTGCCGGCGCTCGTCCGGCTCGGCGTCCGCCGTCTCGACGCCGTCGTGCTCACTCACCCGGATCGGGACCACTGTGGTGGGCTGGTGGAGATCGTCCATCTGGTGGAGGTCGACGAGCTGTGGTCGAGCCCCGGATGGAGGGGCCCGTGTCACCGCCATCTCGTCGGCCGGGCAGGGCTCCGATTGCGGCCGCTGTGGCGGGGCGTGGAGCGGCGAGTGGGGGCATGGAAGCTGACGGCTCTCCATCCTCCGGCGGGAGACCGGTCGCGCGGCAACGAGCGCTCGCTGGTGCTCCGCGCCGAGACGACCGGAGGATCGATCCTCCTCACCGGCGACGTCGGGACGGCTACCGAGCGCCTCCTGGTGGCCGAGCGGGGGAGCGCTGTCGCGGCCGACGTCCTCAAGCTCGGGCACCACGGCAGCCGCCACTCGACGTCCGAGCGCTTCCTCGACCGGGTCCGACCCCGCCTGGCCGTGGTGTCGGCCGGCGCCGGCAACAGCTACGGCCATCCCGCGGAGGAGGTCCTCGACCGCCTGGCCGCGCGGAGGATCCCTCTCTATCGGACCGATCGTGGCGGCCAGATCAGGCTGCGACCGATGGCGACCGGTGCGTGGCGCATCGAGCAGCCGTGGCGTCGGACCCTGCCGTAGAATCGAGCCATGGAGCCCGTTCTGGCGATCGTCGGTCCGACCGCCGTCGGAAAGACGACGCTCGCCCTCGAACTCGCCGAGCGCCGCCCCGTCGAGATCGTCAACGCCGACGCTCTGCAGGTCTACCGCGGCTTCGACATCGGTACGGCGAAGCCGACGGCGGCCGAGCGTGAGCGGGTACCGCATCACCTGATCGACATCCTGGATGCCGACGAGGCGTTCTCGGCCGGAGCGTTCGCCGAGCGGGCGCGACGGGTCATCGACGAGATCCAGGGGCGCGATCGTCTGGCGGTGGTGGTGGGGGGGAGCGGCCTCTACCTCAAGGCCCTGTTGGAAGGGATCGGCACGCTGCCGCGATCCGACCCCGAGATCCGCCGCCGCCTCGAGGAGCGGCTCGAGCGGGAGGGATCGGAGGCGCTGTGGAAGGAGCTCGAGGCGGTCGATCCGCCGACGGCGGCACGTCTGCCGCCGGCCGATCGGCAGCGTATCCTGAGGGCGCTCGAGGTCTACGAGATGAGCGGCAAGCCGTTGTCGCACTGGATCTCCGAGCGACCGTTCGGCGAGCGGCCACTAGCGGCGGTCAAGGTCGGATTGACCCTGCCGCGAGCCGTTCTGTACGATCGCATCGCCTCGCGCCTCGAGCGCATGATCGAGCGCGGTTGGGTAGAGGAGGTCGCCGGTCTGCTCGAGCGTTGGGGCGATCCGGAGCTTCCCGCCTTCCAGGCGATCGGCTACCGGCAGTTGGCGCGGCATCTCCAGGAGGGTCGGCCGCTCGAGGAGGCGGTCGAGGAGATCGTCACCGCGACGCGTCGATTCGCCAAGCGACAGCTCACATGGTTCCGCAGCGACAGCGACATCGTCTGGTACCGGGTCGACCGGACGCCTCATCTACCCGAGGCGGTGTTGCGCCAGTTCGAACGGCGGACGGACGAGTCCGACGGGTCGTCCCGGTGACGCGGCCCGGCGCACGGCGGCGGACTCTGGCTCGGGCGGTCCTGCTCCTCCTCCTGCCGGTGCTCGGCCTCCATCCGGGCTGCGCCGGCTTCGGGGCGCGACCCGCCGGCGCGCCCCCGGCCGAGCGCGTCTACTTGCTGCACCCGGCCGAGGGCTGGAGCGGAGAGATCGGTCCGGAGCGATCCCTGTGGCTCTACGAGCAGTACCGCGACCTGGTCGAGCGGGGCGAGGAGGTCGAGGTCTACGACCAGGCGGTGACCCTACTGGAGCGCGATCCGGGGTTCGCTCCGGCCCGCGTTCTGGCGGCGCAGGTACGCTATCTGGGGGAGCGCTACTCGACCGTCGTCGAGGAGCTCGCCGCGGTGGTCGAGCGCGATCCGGGCTATGTCGCTGCGCAGGTGCTCTACGCCCGGGCAGCGGAGCTCGTGGGTCGTACCGATGACGCCGCCCTGGCTTACGCCGCCGTCGCCGATCGCTCGGGTATCGCGGCGGAACGCCTCCGCGCCCTGCGCTCGCCGGTTCTCGAAGGGCTGGTGGAGCGTCTCGAGGACGAGCTGGCCAGCGGCCGGTCGGAGGCCGCCGCCCGCACGGTGGCCGAAATGGTCTCGCTCGATCCCACCGCCGAGCGGACCCGGGAGGCACAGAGGCGGCTCGCCGAGCTGAGCGCCGATCCGGCGGAGCGGCTGACGCTCCTCAGAGAGTTGGCGCCGTCGGCAGCGGCCGATCCGGAGATCGTGCGGCGGCGGATCGAGCTCGAGCTCGAGGTGGGGGATGTCGCGACCGCCGTCGAGTTGGCCGAGAATCTGGCCGCGGCTTCGCCCGCCGACCCGGGCCTCCGAGAGCTGGTCGAGCGGGCCCGCTTCCGTTGGCGCCTCGATCTGCTGCCGGAGGAGGTGCTTCGGCTGACCGAGCGGCCGGAGCTGACGCGAGGCGAGTTCGCCGTCATGCTCTACTGGCTCTTTCCCGGCGTGCGCTACGGTCGCCCGACCGAGGCGCGGATCGCCACCGACGTGATCGACGACCCGCACCGCACCGAGATCGTCCGGGTCATCAACCTCGGCCTGATGGAGGTCGACGAGACGGTCCACCGCTTCTATCCGGAGGCCCGGCTCGATCGGCGCACTGCGCTCGCCTCGCTCCTCGAGCTGCTCGACGACTCGGCGGAGGCCTGTCTCGATCGCTCGGGAGGGGTTCCCGGATCGGACGAGCTGGTGTGTGAGGCGGCGGCGAGCTGCGGCCTGCTGGTGGAGACCGGCGAGTGCCTGCCGCAGGCGGGGCTGTCGGGGAGCCGGGCGGTCGAGCTCGTCCGCCGCGCCCTGGCCCAGCTCGGCGGCGCTTCCTGATCCTCTTCGACCGATCCTCTCCGCAAGCGGGTCTCCGAGCGACCGAGATCGCCTCTGGCGCGAGTCCGAGAAGCGGTTACAATCAGCGCGTCGACCATGTCGTTCGTCCATCTCCATCTTCACAGTCAGTACAGCCTGCTCGACGGCGCCAACCGCCTCGACGACGTGCTCTCCAGCGCCAAGGAGGCCGGCATGCCGGCGATGGCGCTGACCGACCACGGGAACATGTTCGGAGCGGTCGAATTCTACGACCGGGCGCGACGCATCGGCATCAAGCCGATCGTCGGCATCGAGGCCTACGTCGCTCCCGGTAGCCGCCTCGACAAGACGCCCGACAACGCGCGCAACAACCACCTGGTGTTGCTGGCCCGCAACGAGACCGGCTACCGCAACCTGATCAAGCTCTCCTCGCGTTCCTACCTCGACGGCTACTACTACAAGCCGCGCATGGACAAGGAGCTCCTCGCCGAGCACGCCGAAGGGGTGATCGCCCTGTCGGCCTGCCTCAAGGGAGAGATCAACGAGACCATCCTGTCGAACCGCACCGAGGACGCCGAGGAGAAGGTCAAGCAGTACGCCGACATCTTCGGCAAGGAGAACTACTTCCTGGAGCTGCAGGACCACGGCATCCCGGAGCAGAAGCGCGCCAACGAGATCCTGCGCGACCTGGCGCGGCGCACCGGCATCGGCCTGGTGGTGACGAACGACTGCCACTACCTGAGGCAGGACGACTCGTTCGCCCACGACGTCCTGCTCTGCGTCGGCACCCAGAAGGCGCTGTCGGATCCCGATCGGCTGAAGTACGCCAGCGACCAGTTCTATCTCAAGACGCGCGACGAGATGGCGCGCCGGTTCCCGCAGGACACGGCGGCGATCGACAACACCCTCGCCATCGCCGAGCGCTGTGCGCTCGAGATCGACACCGGCAGCTTCCACCTGCCGGAGTTTCCGGTGCCGGAGGGGGAGACCCTGGGCAGCTATCTCGAGAAGCGGGCCTGGAAGGGGCTCGAGGAGCGCCTGGCGGAGATCTCCCGCCGCAAGGGGGGAGGCGTCGACCCGAAGCCGTACGAGGATCGGCTGCGCACCGAGCTCGAGATCATCGCCCGCATGGGCTTCGAAGGCTACTTCCTGATCGTATGGGATTTCATCCGCTTCGCCCGTCAGGAGTCGATCCCGGTCGGGCCCGGGCGCGGCTCGGCGGCCGGCTCGCTGGTCGCCTTCGCGCTCAGGATCACCGACATCGATCCGCTCGAGTACCAGCTGCTGTTCGAGCGCTTCCTCAACCCGGAGCGCATCAGTCTGCCCGACATCGACATCGACTTCTGCATGCGTCGCCGCAGCGACGTCATCCAGTACGTGGCCGAGAAATACGGTCGCGACCATGTCGCCCAGATCATCACCTTCGGCACGCTGGCCGCCAAGGCGGTGGTGCGTGACGTCGGCCGGGTGATGGGGATGCCCTACAGCAAGGTCGATCGGGTCGCCAAGCTCATCCCCGACATGACCCGCTCGTTGGCGCAGGCCGCCAAGGAGGTCGACGAGCTGGCCGTCGAGGTCGACAACGACCCGGAGGTAGAGCAGATCGTCAGCGTCGGAAGCCGGCTCGAGGGGCTCACCCGCCACGCCTCGCTGCACGCCGCCGGCGTCGTCATCGCGCCCCGGCCGATCGAGGATCTGGTGCCGCTCTACAAGACCAGCAAGGACGAGATCGTCACGCAGTGGGACAAGGACGTCATCGAGGACCTGGGACTCCTCAAGATGGACTTCCTCGGTCTGCGCACCCTGACGGTGATCGACGACACGTTGAAGCTGCTCCGCCACCAGGGCGTCGAGCTCGATCTCGACGAGGTGCCGCTCGACGACGAGGAGACCTTCCGCCTGTTCTGCGAGGGGCGCACCAGCGGTGTCTTCCAGTTCGAGTCGGCGGGGATGAAGGACCTGTTGCGTCGCGCCCGGCCGTCGCGCTTCGAGGACTTGGCGGCGATGAACGCCCTCTACCGCCCCGGGGCGCTGTCCGTCGGCATGGTCGAGGAGTACATCCAGCGCAAGCTCGGCAAGCGGCGCGTCCAGTACGTCCTGCCCGAGACGCGCGACATCCTCGAGGAGACCTACGGTGTCATCGCCTACCAGGAGCAGGTGATGCAGATCGCCGTCGAGATCGCCGGCTTCAGCATGGGGGAGGCTGACGTGCTGCGCAAGGCGATGGGCAAGAAGAAGCCCGAGGTGATGGCGGAGCAGAAGGAGAAGTTCGTCCGCGGCGCGGCGGAGCGCGGCGTCGACGAGAAGAAGGCGGAGGCGCTGTGGGAGTACATCGAGCCGTTCGCCGGCTACGGCTTCAACAAGAGCCACAGCGTCGCCTACGCCATGCTGGCGTACAAGACGGCCTATCTGAAGGCGCATCATCCGGTGCCGTTCATGGCGGCGATGTTGACCTCGGAGATGTCGTCGAAGGACAACGTCGCCAAGTACATTCAGGAGTGCCGCGAGATGGGTATCGCCGTCGAGCCGCCCGACGTCGACGAGAGCGAGTGGTCGTTCACCGTTGACGACGACTCGATCCGCTTCGGGCTCGGTGCCGTCAAGGGCCTGGGCGATGCGGCCGTCGAGGGGATCCTCGAGGCGCGGCGCAGCGGCGGTGCCTTCGGCGGCCTGGCCGACTTCGCCTGCCGGGTCGACCCGAGGACGGTCAACCACAAGGTCTACGAGGCGCTGATCAAGTCGGGCTCGTTCGACCGCTTCGGAACCTCGCGCCGGGCGCTGCTCGAGGCTCTCGACGGCATCCTGGCCTTCGCGCAGCGCAAGTGGCGCGAGCGGGAGATCGGGCAGGTCAATCTGTTCGGAGGGGTCGAGGAGAGCGGGCCGGAGCCCGATGGAGAGCTCCCCGAATGGCCGGAGCGCGATCGCTTGCGGTACGAGAAGGAGGCGCTCGGCTTCTATCTCACCGGCAACCCGTTGGCCGAGCATGCCGAGGAGCTCGAGTCGCTGGCCCCCCCCACGGTGGCGGGGCGGGTTGCGAAAGGCGACGGGCCCGTGACGGTCGGCGGCCAGG
>JAWVZD010000090.1:0-7062 GCA_033722395.1 Thermoanaerobaculia bacterium
GAGTCGACGTAGGCGACCTCCGCTTCGTACGGATGGAGCGGGTAGCGCGACGCGAACGGCTCCGGCGGCTCGTAGGGGTCGTGCGCGTCGAAGAGGTGGAGCCAGAGGAAGAACGGCTCGCGTCCCGAAAGTGCATCTACCTCATCCGGCGATCTGGCCTCCACTCGCTCCGGTGCGCGGTCGAGCCATTCGATCGCCCGCCGGACGGTCTCGGCGCCGTCGCGTTGCACCGACCCCAGATTGGCCGGCTTGTCCTCTTCGAGCTCGAAGTCGTCGAAGTAGGTGTCGAAGCCTCGGGCGATGCCCCAGCGCGAGTCGAGGACGAACGAGCTGACGAAGGCCGCTGTATCCCAGCCAGCGTCTCGCAGGTGCTCGGCGAGGGTCGGCAGGCGCTCGTCGAGGACGTAGCCGACGTTCTCGCGCACGCCGTGTCGCGGCGGGTAGACGCCGGTCATCATCGAGCTGTGCGCCGGCAGCGTGAACGGCACCGTAGTGGCGGCGTCGAGAAAGAGCACGCCCTCGGCGGCGAGGGCGTCGATGTGCGGCGTGTCCGGCCGGCTGGCGCCGTACGAGGAGAGGCGGTCGGCGCGCACGGTGTCGAGCGTGACGAGGATGATGTTCGGTCGACGGTCGTCCGGAGGCGGCCCCAGGACGCCGCTGTCGGTAGGCCCTTCGCTCGGCGTCGATCCGAGGCGCACGAAGAGCCACCACGACCCGACGACGAGGGCCAGAAGCAGGCAGATGACGACGGCGAGAGGGAGGCGGCGAGACGGCATCGACGGATCAGATTAGCACCGGGGACCGAGCGAGTGGGTCCCCTCGTCATGGGGCTCGTGATATCCTGTCGTCAATTCTTAACCTACGGCCCGGGGCGATGACAGACCCCAAGGAGGAACGATGGCCAGGCGACCACTAGGAGCCGCGACAGCCGTGGCAGTGGTGCTGGGGCTCGTGTTGGCGAGCCTCCCCGCTGCCGCACAGACCACGACCGGTCGCATTCGAGGGACGGTGACCAACCCTGAGGGCGAGCCCCTTCCCGGCGCCACGGTGACGGTGTCGGGTGAAGCGCTCGCCGGCAACAGCCGGTCGGTGGTGACCGGCGAGTCGGGAGACTACCGCTTCGCCGGACTGCCGCCGGGGACCTACACCTTGGTCGCTTCGATGGACGGCTATCAGCCGCGCACCATCGAGCAGGTGCAGGTCAGCTTGGCCGCGACGGCCAACTTCGACTTCGAGCTCTTCGCCGAGTTCGCCGCCGCGGTGACGGTCTCGTCGTCGCCGCTGGTCGACGTGTCGAGCTCGAGCGTCGCCACGCGCGATACCTCGGAGTTCATCGACGACCTGCCGACCAACCGCAACTTCTACGACATGATCTCGGTCGCTCCCGGAGTGTCGAACGCCGCCGAGGACGGCGGCGACCGGCAGATCGCCTACGGCTCGAACGTGCAGTCGAACTCGTGGCACATCGACGGCATCGAGACCAAGGCCCCCGAAACCGGTAGCGCCTGGGTCTACGTCAACCCGGACATGGTCGAGGAGATCCAGGTGCTCGGTATCGGTGCCCCGGCCGAGTTCGGCAATCTGCTGGGCGCGGCCTTCAACATCGTTACCAAGTCCGGTACGAATCAGCTTCGTGGCTCGGGCAACGTCTACTACTTCGACGACTCGTTCGTCGACTCCGACCTCGACTTCGAGGGCTCGGAGCACAGCGAGTACGTGCAGAACACCTTCGAGGACTACACCGCGACGCTGGGCGGCCCGATCCTGCGCGACAAGCTCTTCTTCTTCGCCGCCTACGAGTACTGGCGCGACAACCACGCCTTTCCGGGCAGCGACCCGAACCTCAACCGCGACTGGTACTCCGATCGCTACGACCTCAAGCTGACGGCGCAGGTCAACGCGTCGAACACGCTGACCGCCAAGGGGTACTTCGACGAGTGGGGCTATCCGGCGCCGGCCAACGAGTTCGCCGAGCCGTCGGCCCAGGCCGGCGAGATCGGCGAGACCTCGGCCTGGGGTCTGAGCTGGGAGTCGATCCTGTCGAACAACACCTACCTCGAGGCGCGCTACTCGGGCTGGGACAGCGACGACGACAATCTGTCGCAGACCGGCAGCACCGAGCCCGCCTTCATCGACTACACGCCGCCGGGTGGCGGTCCTCCGACCTACTCCGGTGGCGTCTGGTGGCCGTGGCAGTACGACACTTCGAGTGACCAGGTGAGCCTGTCGATATCGCACTTCGCGGACGACTTCCTCAAGGGGGACCACGACTTCAAGTTCGGCGTGACCGCCAGTGAGGGCGACGCCGCGACGCTGATCTCGCCGTCGGCGACTGGGACCTACTACTACCGCTACCTCTACGAGTACAACTACTACGGCACGATCTACGACTACAACTACTACGTGAAGGTGGAGGGTGCCCCCTACTTCTACGGCAACGAGAACGAGTCGTGGGCGGCGTTCATCGACGACTCCTGGGCCGTGACCGACCGGCTGACCATCAACATGGGGGTGCGCTACGACCACAACACGGGCATCATCCCGGCCTTTCCGCGGCCGGCCACCGGCGAGATCATCCCGGGGGTCGATCCGGTCTTCGAGTGGGACGAGTTCTCGCCTCGTTTCGGCTTCGCCTACAACGCGGGTGAGAACCGCAAGACCGTCATCCGCGGCTCGGCGGGGGTCTACTACGACGGCAACGTCGGCGGCAACTGGAACTCGCCGCCGCCGAACTCACCGCTGCTGACCGCCTTCGCCTCGCTCAGCGGACGGAACGGTCCGTTCAACATCTTCTGGTGGGACTGGAGCGCCGGCGTCAACAACGTCGATCCGAATCTCGATCCGCCGCAGACCTATCAGTACGCCTTGGGGTTCGATCACGAGTTCAGGGAGGTCTACTCGATCGGCGTGATGGGCGTCTACAAGGAGACCAGCAACATGATCGGCTGGGAGTTCCTCGACGACGGCGTCTACGACACGATCCAGTTCACCGATCCGTTCAACGGCAGGACCTACACCCTGCTCGATCCGATCGTCTTCCCGACGACCCGCAAGGGGAACAAGCCCGGCCACACCGCGGCCGGCTTCCTCGACGACTACTGGCAGGAGTACTGGGCGGTCATCACCACCTTCAACCGGCGCTTCACCGACTGGTGGGACATGCAGGCCTCCTACACCTACTCGGAGTCGAAGGGGCTGAATCCGCGCGCTCTGTCGCAGTGGCAGAACAATCCGCTGTACGGCTCGAAGGAGGGGTCGCATCCGAACCAGTGGGTCAACGTCGACGGCATCCGGCAGACCGGCGATCGGCCGCACATGTTCCGCGTGCAGGCCAACTTCCACCTGCCGTGGGAGCTGCGCGCGACGACGTCGATCAACCTGCAGAGCGGCCGGCCGTTCTACCGTCAGATCCGTGCCCCGTACGCCACTCAGGCGAGCCGGCAGGACTACTTCATCGCCGAGGGCTTCAGGCACCCGACGCAGAGGATCGTCGACTTCTCCATCGGCAAGCACTTCGAGCTGCCGGGCGAGACGGTGCTCAAGGTCGATCTGCAGTTCTTCAACCTGCTGAACGACGACGGCACCGACTGGTTCGAGACGGTGATCCTCGACGCCGGCGACAGCTTCCGGCCCAACACCTGGGTCAAGCCGCGGCGCCTGATGCTGCACCTCGGCTTCGAGTTCTAGGAGCTCGGGGCAGCGTAGCGTTCGCTCAGCTCGCTCCATCACCCCCGGGGGGAGGATCTCTCCCTCCGGGGATTTGTTTCTGAGCCGGTCCGAAGCCTCGCGGGCGAGCGGTGGGACGGAGGAAGATCGATGAGCCCGACCATTCGATGAGCCCCCCCTCCTCGCCGGTGGGGTTTCGCCCGACACCTTCGCTGACGCTGTCGGCGGTGCTCGTCGTCTGCGGCTTCGCCGCGTGTGGCGAGCCGGCGGCACCTCCGGTCGCCGATCGCCTGTTCGTCGGCGCGCCGGTCTACACCGTCGACGCCGCCCTGCCGTGGGCCGAAGCGGTAGCGGTGGCAAACGGTCGGATCGTCTACGTTGGGGAGGAGGGCGCCGCGCGTCGGCTCGTCGGCGAGACCACCGAGATCGTCGAGCTAGCCGGCGGCATGGTGCTGCCGGCGTTCCAGGACGCGCACATCCATCCGGTGATGAGCGGGGTGGAGATCGGCCGCTGCGATCTCTCGGTGGCGAGCGATCGCGCGGCGCTGTTCGACACCATCCGCGCCTGCGCCGAGCGGCAGAGTGGGGAGTGGCTGATCGGTTTCGGCTGGGAGCTGCCGATCTTCCCCGACGCCAATCCGCGCGCCGAGTGGCTCGACGAGATCGTTCCCGGCCGCCCGGTCTATCTGGCCTCCGCCGACGGGCACTCCGCCTGGGTGAGCTCGCCTGCCCTCGAGCTGGCGGGCATCGACCGCGAAACCCCCGATCCGCCGCGCGGCCGCATCGAGCGCGACCCGGTGACCGGCGAGCCGAGCGGCACCCTGCGCGAGGCGGCGGCCGACCTGGTCGAGGAGTTGGTGCCGCCGGCGCCGCTCGAGGAGCGGTTGCAGGGTCTCCTGCTGGCCCAGGAGCGGCTGCTGACGGCCGGGGTCTCGGCCGTGCAGGACGCGTCGACGCGGCGGGAGTACCTCGAGGCCTACCGCCGGGCGGAGGCGACCGGACGGCTCGACCTCAGGGTGGTGGCGGCGCTCTGGGTCGATCCCGAGCGCGGCGTCGAGCAGGTCGACGACCTGGCCGCGCTGCGCGACGAGTTCTCGAGCCCGGCGGTTCGCCCCACCGCCGCCAAGCTCTTCCTCGACGGCGTGATCGAGGCGCGAACCGCACTGATGCTGGAGCCCTACTCGGACCGTCCCGGCTATCACGGCGTGCCGGAGTGGGATCGGCAGCAGCTCCTGCCTGTCGTCGCACGGTTGGTGGAGGAAGGGTTCGATCTTCACTTCCACGCCATCGGGGACGGCGCCGTCCGGCTGGCGCTCGACGCCGTCGAGGCGACGCGTGGAATCGCCGAGGTGGCGCCTGGCTCGGCTGCGGCGCAGCGCCGCCCGCGCCACCATGTCGCCCACCTCGAGGTCATCCACCCCGACGACCTGTCCCGGTTCGCGGTGCTCGAGGTCGGGGCCGACTTCCAACCGTTGTGGGCCCAGGCCGACACCTACATCGTCGACCTCACCTGGCCGGCGCTCGGGCCGGAGCGCTCGCGCTGGCTCTATCCGATCGGCAGTGTCCACCGTGCCGGCGGGCGGCTGGTCTTCGGCAGCGATTGGTCGGTCTCGTCGCTCGATCCGCTCGACGGCATCGAGGTAGCGCTCACCCGGCGCTCGGTCGACGGCAGCACCGAGGCGCTGCTGCCGGGTGAGGCGATCGATCTCGCGACGGCGCTCGAGGCCTACACGCTGGGCGCCGCCTGGGCCAACGGACTCGACGGCGACAGCGGCTCGCTCGAGGTGGGCAAGCGGGCCGATCTGGTGGTGCTCGACCAGAACCTCTTCGAGCTACCGTCGGAGCGCCTCGCCGAGGCCGAGGTGGTGCGGACGGTGATCGCGGGGGCCGACGTCTACCGGATCGACGAGTCGACGAGCAGGAGGTAGGGAGTGGTGTCGGAACCGTTCCCCTCCGAGCTCGAGGCGGCCCTCGAGGTGACCGATCCGGTGGCGTTGACCGCCCGGCTGGTGCGCATTCCGAGTCACCCGGGGATCGAGCGACAGGAGGAGGCGGTCGTCCGCTCGCTCGCCGCGTGGCTGACCGAGCACGGCATCGAGCCGCGCCTGGACGAGGTCGCGCCGGGGCGGCCGAATCTGCTCGCCACCCTCGACAGCGGCCGCCCGGGGCGCCATCTGGTGCTCTGCGGTCATACGGATACCGTGCCCTTGAACCGCGACGACCCGGGGGCGGGTTTCTCGGGCGAGGTGCGCGACGGGCGGCTCCTGGGGCGCGGCTCGGTCGACATGAAGGGAGCGGTGGCGGCGATGGCGGCGGCCTTGGTGGCCTTCGAGGCGAGCGGCGCTCTAGTGGCGGGCCGCCTGACCCTGGCGGCGGTGGTCGACGAGGAGATGGGCGGATCGGGGATCGATCATCTGGTGGCCGGTGGCTTCTCCGCCGACGGTGCCGTCGTCGGTGAGCCGAGCGAGAATCGCCTGCTGCTGGGACACAAGGGTCTCGAGTGGCTCGAAGTGCGATTCGAGGGTGCCTCGGCGCACGGCGGCACGCCCGAGCGCGGCGTCAACGCCATCGACGCGGCGGCTCGCTTCCTCGGGCTGGTGCAAAGCGAGCTCCTGCCGCGCTTCGCCGAGCGCCGGCATCCGCTCCTCGGCCGGCCGACGATCAACGCCGGGACCATCCGGGGCGGCGATCAGCCGTCGACCGTGGCGGCACGATGTGCGATCGCCATGGATCGCCGGTCGGTGCCCGGAGAGGACTACGCCTCGATGACCGCCGAGCTGGGTGAGCTCCTCGATCGGGTCGCCGCCGAGATGCCGGGGCTCGAGTGGTCGATCGGACGGGTCGTCGGCGGCAGCAGCAGCGAGGAGAAGCTGGCGTTCGTCACTCCGCGCGACCATCCGCTGGCGGCGGCCGTGCGACGTGCCGGTCGCATGGTCGGCGGGGAGCCGCCGGCCGAAGGGACCTTCCCCGCCTGGACCGACGGCGGCGTGCTCGCCGCCCACGGCACGCCGGTGGTGGTGCTCGGGCCGGGCGACCTGTCGTTGGCCCACTCGCCGCGCGAGGCGGTGCCGGTGGCCGAGCTGGTCGAGGCGGCGCGTCTCTACGCCGCGGCGGCGGTGGTCTTCTGTGGCGGAGAGGACGGGTGAGCGCCGACCGGGAGGAGCCCTCCGGGGGGGCGGCGGCGCTCGCCCGTCGCCTGCCCCATACCTGGGTCCTGCTGGCGATCCTCATCGGTCTGGCGGCGGCCGCCACCTGGGTGGTGCCGGGGGGCGAGTACGAGCGCGTCGTCGAGGACGGCCGCGAGCTGGTCGACCCGCAAAGCTTCACCCCTCGCCCGGCCGACCGGGCGGGGATCGGCGACCTGCTGCTGGCCTTCCCGCGCGGCCTCGTCGCCAC
>JAWVZD010000091.1:0-7042 GCA_033722395.1 Thermoanaerobaculia bacterium
CACGGTCGAGATCGAACTCGTGCTCGTACTCGGCCGAGAGGCGCTGCACGTCGCTCCCCGGAGCCTCGGCGTTCTCGCCGCGATAGAAGAAGTTGTCGTTCTGACCGGCCATCAGGGAGAGATCGAGCTCCCAGTCGCGATCCGCCGCACGAGCCTCGAGGCCGCCGAGCAAGAGCACGAGAGCCGGTAGTAGCAGTCTGATTCGGTTCGGACGGGTCAAGCTGTCACCTCCTGTCGGTGTCGCAGTCGGTCGACCGCGATCGTCGCTCGTTCGAGTAGATGGGGGGCTCGTCGCTCGCTGTCGGGCCGGAAGGCGTAGACGCAGGCGAGGCGCAGCAGGGAGCTGGCGCGGTGCCAGGCGAGCACCGAGCCGTCGAGCTCGGCTCCGGTGTCGAGGTAGGCGTCGAGGAAGCGCTCGCCCGGGCGCGCCACCGGATGACCGTCGGCCGGGAGCTCGAGATGGGCGAGGAAGTTGCCGACGTCGAGCTCTGGCTCGGCCCGCGCCAGGGTGTCCAGATCGAGGAGCTCGAGGCGATCGCGGTCGACCAGGATCTGCTCGTCGTGGAAGTCCCGGTGCGCCGTGACCAACCGCGGCGACGGAAGCTCGGCGGCTGCCCCGACCAGGCTGCTCGCCGCCGCTTCGAGAGCGCTCGCCATCTCGGGGAATGCCTCGGCTGTCGCACCGGTCCACTCCGAGACGGTCTCGATTTCGCGATCTCGGTCGTGAAGCCGCTCGAGGTCGATCGCCCGACGATGGAGAGCGGCGAGCAGACGGGCGCTCGGAGCGAGAGCGCTCGCGTCGCCCTTCGCCAGGCAGCTCCTCAACGAGCGCCCCGGTCTCTCGGCCCAGAGTATGCCCTGCAGATCGGGGAGATAGCTCGTCGGCCGCACGATCTGCGCCGGCCCCTCCGATGACGGCACGAGGTCTTCGTAGACCCGTCGTAGCGAGCGGAAGGCATAGCGGGTCTGGATCTTCAGATAGAGCGCTTCGCCGACGCGATCGCCGAAGCGATACTCCGTCATGGCGCGGTAGAGGGGCTTGTAGCTCCGGAGCCGGATCCGGAGACGGCGGTTCTCGGGCAGGTACTCGGCGAGCCGGCGCTCCATCTCGCGGCGGCGACCGAGGCTCTCGCTTTCCGGTAGACGCGGATCGTTTCGCGGCTGGAACACGAACGCCCCCAGCGCCGGCAGAAGAACCGGCGTGCCCGTCGCGAGGGCGGCTCGAATCTTCTCGGGCAGCCCCCGATGGGCCGTGACGACGGCCCAGGCGCCCGAGAGGCCTCGGTTCGGTGAGCGATAGAGCGCGCACAGCCCGCCGTTCCAGATCGGCCAGGCGCGGTAGAGCTCCAGCGGCGGCGCCTCGGCGGGGCGCAGGTCGGCGTCTGCCAAGGCCGTCTCAACGGCTGGTCGGTTCACCAGTGGCTTCAGGTCCACTCGCGGTCTCCTCGGCTTGTTGACGGCGCTGCGACGAGAACGGCAGGACGACGCGCGAGCGTCGCTTCCTGCTCTGCTTCCTCCAGGCCTTGGCGTACCAGCCGTCGGCCGCCATCAGCTCTTCGTGCGTGCCGGTTTCTCTCAGACGGCCGCGTTTCAGGACCAGGATGCGGTCCGCCGGACGCGCCATCGCGACGGTATGGGTGACGAGCAGGGTGGTGCAGCCTCGCATCAGCCGCTCGAGCGCTGCGAGCACCTGCGCCTCGGCGATTCCGTCGAGACCCGTGGTCGGCTCGTCGAGCAGCAGGATCGGCTTGCGGCGCAGGAAGGCTCGGGCGATGGCGAGGCGTTGCTTCTGCCCTGCCGAAAGGCTGGCGCCGGCCTCGGCGATCGGCGTGTCGAGGCCGTCCGGTAGCTCCCGAATGAACTCCCAGGCGTTGGCGAGCTCGGCGGCGCGGCGCAGATCTTCGTCGTCCCGAGCACCGGTGCGAAAGCCGATGTTCTCTCGTACGGTGGCGCCGAAGAGGAACGGCTCCTGCAGCACGACGGTCATCTGATCGCGCAGCGACTGAACCTTGTAGCGCTCGATGCGGCGGCCGTCGATGCGAATCGAGCCGCGCGACGGATCGAACAGCCGGAGGAGCAGGGCGAGCAGGGTGGACTTGCCGGCCCCGCTCGGTCCGACGATGGCGACGAACGCTCCGGGGTCGATGTCGAAGCTGACCTTGCTCAAGGCCTTGTCGCCACCGGGGTATCGGAAAGTCACCTTCTTGAAGCGGATCCTCCCCTCGAGCGAGCGCGCCTTCTTGGCGTTCGGCGGATCCTGGATCGCCGGCTCCTGTCGCAACAGCTCCTTGACCCGCTCGGCGCAGACCGTCGCCTTGGCCATGCGGGTCGACACCCGGGCCAGACGTCGGAACGGGCGAAAGCTCGAGTGGACGTAAGAGAGGAAGACGAGGAGGTCGCCGGGGCTGACGGCTCCGATGAGGACGCGATGGGCGCCGTACCAGATCACGCTGGCGGTTCCGGCGGCGAGCAGCAGCTCGATCACCCGGCTCATCGAGGCCTCGAGACGGGTCGCTCTGAGGCCGGCTTTGAGGCTGCGCCGGTTGGTCTTGTGGAAGCGGCGGTTGCGCCACTTCTCCTCGCCGAAGGCCTGGATGAGACGGATCCCCTGCAGGGTCTCGGCAGCGACGGCGGCGGTGCGGCCCTCGTTCTTGCGCTGGCGGCGCGCCGCCGCCTTGATGCTGGTCGAGAAGCGGAAGGTGGTCATCGCCAGAGGGGGCATCAGGGCTACCACCACCAGAGCGAGCTTCCAGTCCATGCTCAACAGGATGCCCACCATGACGATCAGCATCAGAGTCGAGTAGACGCCCTGGATCAGCGAATCGACCAGCAGGTCGCGCAGCACGTTGATGTCGCCGGTGAGCCGCATCAGCAGGTCGCCGCGCTGCTTCTTCTGGTGGAAGCCGAGGGAGAGGCGCTGCAGGTGCGCGTGGGCCTCCTCGCGCAGTGCGTAGACCACGTCCTGACCCGCTCTCGCCGTCAGATAGGTCTGTCCGTAGGAGCAGATCCCCCACACCGCACTGATGGCGAGGAGGGCGATCGAGACGATGCCGAGGACGAACCCCGGCGATCGCTCGGCCGCCCAGGCGACGACCCCGATCGAGTCGGCGGCTGGCGTCGGCACCAGCACGGCGTCGAAGACGATCTTGATCGGCCACGGTTTGAGCAGTTGGGTGGCGACCGTTCCCAGGCTGCACAGGAACGCGGCCAGCATCAGCCAGCGCGATTCGCGCAGGTAGGGACCGAAGTAGCGCTGGATCCGGAGCAGCTTGCCGAGCCGGAGCCCACGCCGCCGCGCTTCGATCTTCAGACCCACAGCGGCACCTCTGCAGGGTCGTTGCGGCCTGGCCGCGACGTGTCCTCGGCCTCGATCGAGGTGACGAACAGCCGCTCGATACGCTCCGCGACGCGGTCCCAGCCGTAGTCGGCGAGAGCGCGCCGGCGGGCGCGCCCACCCATCTCCCGGCGGCGTTCGGGTTGCGCGGCGAGCTCGACGAGCGCCGTGGCGAGGGCCTGCGCATCCCCCGGCTCGACGAGCAGGCCGGTGCGCCCGTCCTCGACCGTCTCGGAGATCTGGCCGGACCGGCTCGCCACCACCGGCAGCGCCGCCGCCATGTACTCGATGACCTTGAGCGGCGAGAAGTAGAACTCCTCGAGCTCGGGGTACGGAGCCACCCCGACGTCGGCCAGTGACAGCCAGTACGGGACCTCCTCGTGGGGCACCGCCCCGGTGGCGTGAATCCGCCCCCGGCCCCAGCGACGGGCGGCCTCTCCGACGGCCCCGGCCAGGGGTCCGTCACCGACGACGAGGAGCTGGGAGGAGGGGCACTCGTCGACGAGCTGCTCGAAGGCGGCTAGGAGGACGTCGATCCCGTGCCACGGCTTGAGGCTTCCCAGAAAGGCGACGACGAAGCTGCTGTCGTTCGGTTCCCAGCCGGTCTCCGGTGGCGACCCGGGTCGGAGGAAGAGCTCGGCGTCGATTCCGTTGGGAACGACCTCGATCGGTCCCTGGCGACCGACATCGTCGCGCAGGTGAGAGATCAGCTCGGCGGCCGGTACGACCACCACGTCGGCGCCCGGGATCACCTCCTCGGCGACGGCCCTCGCGGTCGCGGAGAGCCCGAGGCCGCGGTAGGCGGTCTGCTCTTCGACCAGAGGGGCGTTGACCTCGAGAACGAACGGCAACCGACGGGCGCGAGCGAACCGCAGCCCCTCCCAGCACCACAGGCTGTAGCGTTCGTAGAGACCGTCCAGCGGCGCTTCGCCCGCCAGACGGTCGAGCTCCTGGCGCGTGCGACGGTTGAGCAGCAGCCCATGCAGCTCGCCGGCCAGGGAGCGATCGCCGGTCCGCTCTTCGAGCTGTCGCCGCAGTCGCTTCAGGTCGCGATCGAAGCCGATGTCCCGGACCGCCAGATCGAGCGCCTCGACGTCGGCGGTGCTGGCGGCGAGCACCGGCACCTGATGACCGCGGCGCTCGAGGGCGGTCACGACGGAGCGGAGATGGATCGAGGCGCCCTTGGTCCCCGCCACCGGGACGCCCCGATCGGCGCACAGGTAGGCCAGCCTCACGAACCCGTCTCCACCAGCGCAGCGTCAGGCTCGCGGGCGTGGTCTTCGACCGCGGCTTCGAACCGCTCACGAAGAGCGGCGACATTGGTGCGGCGATCGAACAGTCGAGCCGCCCTGCGATGGCCGGCCTCGCCCATCCGACGGCGCTTCTCGGGTGAGTCGAGCAGCTCGGAGATCGCCGCTGCCAGAGCCTCGCGATCGTTCGGCGGCACGAGCAGGCCGGTGGCGCCGTGCTCGACGATCTCGGGCACCCCGCCGATCGGTGTGGAGACGCAAGCGAGACCTCGGGCCATCGCTTCGAGCAGCACCGTGGGGAGGGCATCCTGGTCGCCGTCGCCGGCCACCCGGCAGGGTAGGACGAAGAGACGCGCGCGGCGCATCCGAGCCAGCACCTCCTCGTGGGGCAGCGCTCCCGACCAGGCGATCCGGTCGTCCAGCCCGAGATCGCGCGCCCGAGCGTGGAGCGACTCCCGCAGGGGCCCGTCGCCGACGATCTCGAGTCGGAGCACCGAGCGGCTGTCGTCGTCGAAAACCAGGGCCGCCATCGCGTCGAGGAGCGTGTCGAGACCCTTCTTCTCGACCAGGCGAGCGACGCTCAGGATCGGGGCGCTCGGCGGCGGCTCCTCGTGTCGCGGTTCGTCCGGCACCTCGACCCCGTTGTAGATTCGCACCACCTTCTCGGCAGCCGTCGGGCCGAGTGTCGCGAGGAGGTGACGCCGATTGTCCTCGCTCACCGTCACCGTGAAGGCGGCTTCGGTGACGAGTCGCCGTAGCAGTGAGGGCGGCAAGGCGTCGGCGTACAGGTCCTTGGCGTGGCCGGTGAACGAGTAGCTCACGCCGCTCAGACGGTGCGCCAGGTAGGCGACGAAGCTCGGTTGATTGGCGAAGTGGGCATGGAGATGGTCGATGCGGCGCTCGGCGACCGTTTCGGCGATGACGGTGGCGGCCGAGAGCGCTCGTTTCCCCCGGTTGCTGGGGAAGGCGAAGGCCTCGGCGAGCACCCGCTGCGCGGTGCGGCTGAACGAGGGATCGTGTCGCGCTCTCCTGTGGAGGCGGCGCCACGCCTGCGACAGACCGAGCTCGTGGCAGGGGATCACCTGGGCTCGCAGGCGGTCGAGCCAGCCGTGCTCCGCCGGTTGGTCGTTCGGACGCAGAGCCAGGACCGTGACGCCGACTCCGCGACGCTCGAGCTCCAGGATCTCCTGTGCGATGAAGGTCTCCGAGACCCGCGGAAAGCGCTTGACCAGGTAGCCGACGTGCATCTCCGCCGACCTTCCGATCGAGGGCGAGATCGAGCAGTCGAGCGGCGCGGTCGGCCGCCCGCCGCCCACCCGGTTGCGGCACGGCGGGATAGCGCGGCTCGGCCAACGACGACTCGATCCGCTCGGCGAGTCGGCGGGGCTCCAGATCCGCCGGACCGAGGAGAGTGGCACGTCCTCGAGCCGCCAGGCGCTCGGCGCGGATGAGCTGCTCGCGCCGCGGATAGGAGCGCGGCGCCAGCAGGGCCCGGCACCCCGAGCCGAGAATCTCGCAGACGGTGTTGTAGCCCGCCATCGAGATCACCAGGTCGGCTCTGGCGATATGTCGTTCGAGGTCGGGGACGAAGCGCTCCACGACGATGCGAAGCGGTGCCGCGCGACGCACACGGCTCTCGACGTCGTGTGGAAAGTCCGGCCCGAGTACGACGCGCGAGCGGATCTCGGGCAGTCTGGTCAGGGCTTGGATAGAGGCCTCCACCAGCGGTCCTCCGTCGGCTCCGCCTCCGGTGGTGACCAGCACCGAGAGAGTCCGGCCGTCTCGAGTCGGATGGGGGGTCTCGGAGTCCGCGGCGGCGCTGGAACGACCGAGGTGACCGCAGGCGACGACCGGCTTGGAGGTGCCGACCAAAGGCCCTTGCTCGAGCAGGACGGAGACGTCGTGCGCGTCGCCGAAGCACCAGACCTCGTCGAAGAAGCGTTCGACCGCGGCACCGGCCCCGGCGGAGCGCCACTCGCGGGTGACCGCGACGGGGTCGTCGAGGATGTCGCGTAGCAACAGGACCGCGGTCGGCCGGGACTCGCCCATGTCGGCCAGGGCACGCTCGACCTCGCCGTGCAGGCCGGTGGGCACGTTGTCGACCAGCAAGAGGTCGGGTCGGGTGTCATCGAGCAGCCGGCGGATGCTCTCCGAGCGCAGGGAGACCAGCGTCTCGAGACCGAGCCGACCACCTCGCGGCGCGTATCGTCCACGACCCACCTTGACCACGGGAGGGAGACGCTCGACCCGGAAGCCCGGCGGCAGAGTGAAGGCGTCGGTCCACGGCGATCCGCTGAGGAATACGCCGGTCAGAGGGGAGAAGCGTTCCGACAGCGCCCAGGCCAGCTTGAGGCAGCGACGAAAGTGTCCCAGCCCGTACGTGTCGTGAGAGTAGAAGGCCACCCGGAGCATCAGGATTGCACCCTAGCAGCGAGCCGATCCGCAGGAAGTGACTTAC
>JAWVZD010000092.1:0-7022 GCA_033722395.1 Thermoanaerobaculia bacterium
CTCGCCGATCGCGTTCATGTTCGACGGATGGGCGCGCTCCTCGGCCAGCATCAGGGCCGTCATCTGGACCAACGGTCCGAGCAGGCGGATCTCGAGCTCCTCGCGCTCGTCCGGCGAGAGATCCCAGTCGACCATCGGTCGAAAGTGGTTCGGCGGGTACCAGTTCTGGCCGGTCTCCTTGCGCTCGGTGAGCTCGGGTGCGGGCGCGAAGAGCGGACCGTACTGCTCTTCGAGATGATGCAAACATGACCAGGTGAGGAAGTTCGCTCCCTTGGCGCCGATGGCGTCGTGGGCGCGAAACGGATTCGGCCCGACGAGCTTGCGCACCAGCTTGTCGATCTTCCAGAACGGCATGTTCGAGGCGCGGTGGTAGCCGATGGCAGCGTTGGTCATGCCGCAGAAGACGACGTCGAGGACGAACGACCAGTCGTCCGAGACCGGCAGCGGCACCAGCCCGAGGGCCCACAGCAGCTGATCGATCCTCGAGCCCTCCGGCGCGACCGTCTCGTAGATCTTGTTGATCTCGTGCGGGAAGGCCGGGTGGGCGATGCCGACCCCGAGCTCGCTCGACGGGAAGCCGGAGGTGACCGAGCGGATCTCGATCTCGGGGAAGGCGGAGCGGAACATCTCGTAGTGGGCCCGCTTGAGCTCGAGGATCTCAGGGATCGCCTCGAGCAGGAAGCGCGGCCGGTAGTCGGCGAGCCGCTCCGGCAGGCTCTCACCGTCGTAGGTCAGGCGGACGATCGACTCCATGATGCGGTCGGCGCGCTGGCGACCAAAGGCCCGCACCAGCCCTTTGTACTGTCTCCCGATGCCGTCGGGCGCCGAGGGCAGGTCGAGCGCCACGACCGGGACTCCGAACGGCTCCAAGCGCGACCCCAATTGCATCGTCTTGCCGGCGCCCACGATGCCGTTGGCCCCCGAGACGACGAGGGCGCCGCGCTCTCCCGCCGGTCCGAAGACCTCCTCGACCATCTCGGCGGCGGTCACCGGAAGAGCGCCGCGGCGGAAGATCTCGAGCGGTGTGCCGAGACCGAGACCCTCGAGCGTCGAGGGCCGCATCGATCGCGTCTCGGTGCGACTGACGGTCGTCATGAGCCCCCTCCTTCCTCGACCTCGAAGAGGGCGGCGATGCCGACGTCGCCAGCGGCGCAGCCGAAGACGAGGACACGGCCTCCGCCCAGATCGACCGCCTCCTCCAGGGCTTCGATCAGCACTCGGGTCAGCGTCGGACCCTGGGGGTGACCCCAGACCAGCGAGCTGCCGGTGCGGTTCATGTCGCGCCAGTCGTACTCCAGCACCTTGGCGAAGATGGCGTCGTTGACGGCGAACGGATTGTGGTTCTTGACCACCGCGATGTCGCTCATGGCGAGCCCGGTCGATGCCAAGAGCTCCTGCGTCGCTACCGCCGGTGCCTCGGGCATGTAGGCCGGATGGACGCGCGTCTCGACCTTGGCCGCGAGCCGGATGTCGATCTCCGGCCGGGGCGACAGCTCGCGGGCGCGCTCCGCGGTGGTCACCAGCAGAGTGGCCATGCCGTCCGAGGCGTGCGTCTGGGTGCCGCTGGTGACGCACGAGTCGAGCTCGCGCATCGCCGCCAGCGAGCTCGCGGTGAGCTGCCGGATGCCGGCGTCGGCGTCGACGCGACCGAGCGGCCTTCCCGAGTTGTCGAGGAGGTCGAACGGTACCAAGACGCGCTCGAGGAAACCCGACTCCAAGGTCTCGAAGTACTGCTGGTGCCGATAGAGGGCGATCTCGTCGACCTCGCGGCGCTCGATGCCGTGCTTGCGCGCCGCGTTGCCGGCGGTGGCGAGCATCGCCTGGCCGGTCGCCGGATCGAAGCCGAAGTTGTCCCACACGTCGGCCAGCGCCTTGGTGCGCTCGTTGGTACGGCGCTCCGGGAAGACGCCGACCGGCGAGTCGCTGGTGCGGTCGAAGGTCAGCACACCGACCGCCTGCTTGCCGGCCTGGACCTCGGCGGCTCCGTGGACGACCGCCTGGAGGCCGGTGGCACAGGCCTGCTCGACGTGGAAGCCGGGCAGCCGCCGCCCCATCGAGCTCGACACCAGCGGTGCGGTCCAGAACTTCCAGTGCCACGGCACCGTCGAGCCGATCACCAGATAGTCGAGCGCATGGGTCGGTACGTCGCGCAGCGAATAGATGCGCGCCGCTGCCTCGCCGGCGAACTGCCCGATGTTGACCTCGGCCAGGGCCGACCTCTGCCAGGCGGGGAAATAGCTCGAGCCCCAGGTGCCGTAGGGGATGCGGGCGCGGGGAAACGGATCACTGCTGGCTGTCATCTGCGAGCTCCTGCTCTCGGCCGTGGCGACGAGCTCCGTCGTCGGCACGGACTCGGTCGATCGGGGAGGAGATTCTAGCCGACCGGAGTCGGGGCCGATTTCAGAACGGAAGCCCGGCTGCTACTGGTAGGCAGCCCATCGGCCCCGGAAGAGCCACGAACTCGGCGTCGACCCGGATCATCGGCTTGCTGCCGTCCGGTTTCCGATACCCCTCGGCGTAGAGGGTACCCGAGACGCGACCGGTCACGAGGTCGCCGGTGTTGCGGCTGATGGTCAGCTGACCGCTGCCGGGTTCGCCCTCCACCCAGGAGAAGGCGACCTTGTCGAGCGTGCTTTCGGCCCGCGGGCCGGGCACGACGCGCAGCATGGCGAGCGGAAGGCTGCCGGTGAAGCCCTCCTTGACCTCGGTACCGATCACCGAGGCTTCGAGCGTGAAGCCGCCGACGATGGCGGCGAGTGCGGCCTGCTCGCTCTCGTCGTCGAGGTCTTGGTCGGCCAGGCTCAAGCCGAAGGTCTCGCGCGGTATCTCGCCCGCTTCGGCCATCCACTCCTCTTTGGTGGCTTCTATCTCCTTCTGGGCCTCTTCACCACCGAACTGCGCCGCCATCTCTCCCCAGGCGTCGAGCATGTCCCCCATCATCTCTGGATTCGAGAAAACGCCGTAGTTGGTCGCGCCGCCTCTGGTCGAGAAGTGGGCCACGTCCCCGGTGTACGAGCCGCTCACGTCGCCGCTCACGCGGGCGCTCATGGCGCAGTGGCCCACTTCGGTGAGTTCCACTTCGAACTGGTAGCCACGCTTCGTCGTGTTCGCCGCCTCGGGGGCGACATTGGCTACGACGATCTCGTAGCTCGCTTCGTTGCGCTCGAGAAGAAGGTCTCGGAATCGGTTACGAGAGCCGACTCCTCCCGAGTCGTATCGGGTTCCATCGACGATCAGGTGGAGGTCGGGATGGTCGGAGGCAAACCGGATCTCGACCTCGACCGGCTCGTCGGAGCTGGATCGGCCCGTCTTCACCTCCATCCGATGGGGCGAGCCGGCGACCTCTCTGACGTGTCGGTAACCGAAACGCTTCGTGTAACTCGTCCTTCCCGGAGGCATGGCAACCCGCAGCCGGTCGATGTCACCGAACCACGACTGGTCGATGTCGAGGTCTGCGAAGAATCTCGGCAGTTGGGTATAGAGCCCGCCATGAGGCTCGAGCGCTGCGTCGACGCCATCGAGCCCCCGGTTCTCTTCGAGATCTTCGATGAGAACGTCGTGCAGATAGGCGATCGTTCCTTCCGAGCCGATCTGCCGACCGATATTGCGCCAAAAGAGCCAGGTGCCGTAACGATCGGATCTGTTGGGGGGCTGGTGGAGCGGGTGATCCCAGGAGTGCCGCGAACGTTCTCGGACCCGCAGCTCCGGCTCGAAGGCATCGGCGTAGGCTCTGGCGACCGCATCCGCGGCCCCCTCCCAGATCCAGTCGCGCTCCGTTCCACCGAGGTCCTGATAGCCGTTCTCGACCGCATGAAACAGCTCGTGAACGGGCGTGAAAGTGCTGTGATCCATTGCCCGATAGCGTGGGTCGTCATGTGTCTCACCCGGGTTGCCCAGAGTGAAGAAGTACTCACTGCGCAAGAAGAGCTCGTCACTCGTTTGAAAATAGACACCGACGCTTTCGGTTTTGCCTTGGTTCTTCTCGTCCGAAACCTCGGCGTAATACTTGTCGACCGGGCGGTCGCGGGGGGTACCGTCTTCATGTCGAAGCTCTTTGAACCGGGTTACTCTCGGGGGACCGAATCCGAGCCCATCCAGCCATTCGCTGGCGTGCTCCAGCAGCTTCTCGTAGATGGCGTCCGCCGGCTCGCACGCCTTCGGATCCCGGCAGCGGACCTCCCAGGCCGTCCAGGGCCATTGACCGGCGAAGAGACCACCCGCCCCGCATAGACAGGTCAGCCCAAGAACGATGACCTTGCCGAGCAGATGGGTTGGCCGGCGCTGCCTTCGTCTTGTCGTGTCGCTCATGCCATGTCCGGCTTCCGGGGCCGATTTCGTCGTGCGGACATTGTAAGTCAAGGTCTTTTCTCAGGCCGGGAGTGTGGCAGATCGATCGGCCGTCGGCTGGATCATCGGTCCTGCGCTACGATTCGAAGCGTGTCCGGGCGAGATACCGAGTCAGTGAGCGAGCATACTCCGTCCGGCCACCGTGTCGTCGGGCGCGGCATCGGGCTCGTGGCCGGTCCGGCGCTGTTCATCGCCCTGTTGTTCTCGCCGGTGCCTCCTGAACTGGGAGAGGTCGGTTGGCGAGTCGCGGCGGTGGCCGCATGGATGGCGTGCTGGTGGCTGACCGAGGCGATCCCTCTTCCGGCAACGGCACTCCTTCCTCTCGTCGCCTTTCCGCTGCTGGGGGTGCGTGATCTCGAGTCGACTGCGGCGCCGTATGCCCACCCGATCATCTTCCTGTTCCTCGGAGGCTTCCTGATCGCCGCGGCGATCGAGCGTTGCGGGCTGCATCGGCGGTTCGCCATCGCCGTCATCGGCGCGGTCGGTCCCGAGCCGCGGCGGCTGGTCGGCGGGGTGATGCTCGCCACGGCCTTCTTGAGCATGTGGGTGAGCAACACCGCGACGGCGGTCATCATGTTGCCGCTGGGGTTGTCGTTGGTGCGGGGTGCCGGTGAGCGGTCCGAGACCATGGCGCCGGCGATGCTGCTCGGGATCGCCTATGCTGCCAACATCGGAGGTCTCGGCACCCTGATCGGTACGCCTCCGAACGCCTTTCTGGCCGGTTTCCTATCGGAGAGCTACGGTATCGAGATCAGCTTCGTTCGGTGGATGGTGGTCGGAGTGCCGGTGGTCGTCGTCGCCTTGCCGCTCACTTGGTGGCTGCTGGTCGACCGACTGCATCGACTGCCTAGCGACTCCTTTGGCGGCGGGCTCGAGGTACTGGCGAGTCCCGGCCCGATCCGATACGACGAGCGCATCGTCGGAGCCGTCACGGTGCTGGTCTGTCTCGCCTGGGTCACGCGGCCGCTGCTCGAGAGCTGGGTGCCGGGTCTGTCCGACGCCGGCATCGCAATCGGCGGAGCGCTCCTCTTGCTGGCTCTGCCGCTGGGCCTCAGACCGCTGCGCTTCGCCCTCTCCTGGAAGGACGCCGAGTCTCTGCCGTGGGGCGTGCTGCTCCTCTTCGGCGGTGGGCTTTCGTTGGCGGCAGCGATCCAGGAGTCGGGTCTCGCCGGCTGGATCGGCAGCCGACTGGAGGGACTCGGCGCGCTGCCGTCACCTCTGCTCATCGGGGCGGTCGTGCTGCTGATGGTCTTTCTCACCGAGCTCACCAGCAACACGGCGACCGCGGCGGCCTTCCTGCCGGTGGTCGCGGCTCTGGCGGTGGCCATCGGCGGCTCGCCGTTGACGCTCGCGGTGCCGGCGGCGCTCGCGGCGAGCTGCGCCTTCATGCTGCCGGTGGCCACGCCGCCGAACGCGGTGGTCTACGGTAGCGGCAGGATCGAGCTCTCGCAGATGATGCGTGCCGGGCTGCGGCTCAACCTGATGATGACCCTGCTCCTCACCGCCGTCGCGCTTCTGTTGGCGCCACGACTCGGCTGACTCGTCGCCCCTTCCGGGCGTCAGTCGGAGGCGGTAGGCGCATCGTCGGAGCGGCGAAAGAAATCGGCCAGCGCGCGAGACGGCCGGAGCCCCGACGAGTCGGCGTTGTCGGCCGTCGCCGCGACCAGTCTCTCCTCGACGTAGAGGATGAGGCAGGCGTTGAAGCCCTCGACGCTGCCGCAGTGGTTGACGTAGTCCCGGCCGGCTTCGTCCTGCCGGATCCGCCAGATCAGGGCCTGCTGCCAGCGGAGCGGCTCGGGGGGATCGTCGCCACGATAGTAGAGAACGTCGTTACCGAGTTGCGGCGTGAACATCAGCTCGACCGTCTCGGGTCGCATCAGGCGACCGTCGAGGAGAGCCGCACCGAGGCGGACCAGATCCTCCGCGGTCGAGATCATCCCGCCCCCGGCCCATTTGTAGCTCAGCTCTTCCCAGGGGTGATGACGAATGTCGGATCCGTCGACCAGATAGCCTCGAGCGCGATGGGGAACGATGCGCCCGGTCACGTCGAGCGCCGTTTGCAGCATTCCCGCCGGTTGCCACACGCGACGACGCAGGTACTCCTCGAATCCCATGCCGCTCCCGGTCTCGACGACCCCTTGGAGCAGGTTGGCGCCGTACGAGGTATAGCGATAGAAGGTGCCGGGCTCGAAGAGCAGCGGGTCAGCGGCGAAGATGGTGATCGCCTCGGCCAACGAGGCGTACGGCTTCCAGTTCATGTCGAAGTCCGACTCGTCCGGGAAGTCGGACTCGCCGTAGTGTCGGACGCCGGAGGTGTGGGTCAGGAGGTGTCGGACCGTAACCGGCCAGCGTTTCTCCGGAAACGCGGGTACGTACTTCTGGATCGGGTCGTCGAGGTCGACCGCGCCCCTCTCGACCAACTGCATCACCGCCACTGCCGTTATGGCCTTCGATACCGAGCCGATGTTGTACACGGTGGCGGTGGTGGCCGGTGCCAAGTGCTCGAGGTCGGCGTAGCCGATCGCCTCCGAGAAGACCAGCTCGCCGTTGCGGATGACGGCGGTCGAGATCGCCGGCGTGCCGCTGGCGCGCCAGAGCCCATCGAGGTAGGCGCCGGCGCGGGCCCTCGAGGACTGTTCCCAGCCTCGCTCGCGATAAATGGAGAGGTCGGCCTC
>JAWVZD010000093.1:0-6991 GCA_033722395.1 Thermoanaerobaculia bacterium
AGACGAGAACGAGACGGTACGAGGATCGAAGACGATGCGACCCGAAGAGACGATGTTCCGGCCGATCGGCCGGCGTGAACTGCTGCAGATGGGACGAATCATGCTGCTCGTCGTGGCCCTCGTCGGCTCCGGCGTGGCCGCCGAGGCCCAGGGAGACGGTATCTCCGGCTTCACGCCGATCGGCGACTACCTGATCGAGGTCGACGGCCAGGATCGGCCGGAGGCACAGATCCTCGGTGCGCGGCATGCGCGCTCGCTGCTGGTAATGGGCGCCGGCCTGCCGACGCCGGTGCTGATCGACCTGGCCTCGGGCTCGGTCTCCGGCGTCCACCTGATGAAGGTGGCGAAGCGCGACGGCGGCTCGATCGACCTGCTGCCCAACCCGGTGGCGCGCTCCTACGGCACCTACTCGATCGACGGCGAGCGGATCCTCTTCGAGGTCGAGGGCCGCCAGGTGACGGTCAAGCCGAAGCCGGTGCTGACCGGCGATCGGAGCCCAGCCGAGCTCGTCGCCTACGATCCGACCTACGCCACCAAGCGGGACATCTACAGCACCTCCCAGCCACTGGTCGAGCAGCTCCGTCAGCAGGACGAGAGCGTGCGGGTGCGGATCTACTTCGGCACCTGGTGCCCGTTCTGCGCCGAGATGGTGCCGCGGGTCCTCAAGCTGCAGGAGGAGCTCGAAGGATCGGACGTCCACTTCGAGTACTATGGCCTGCCGCGGAATCCCAGCGAAGACGCGGAGGCGCGGGCGATGAACATCAGGGGCGTGCCGACGGGTATCGTTTACAGCGGTGGCAAGGAGCTCGGCCGCATCACCGGCAACGCGTGGCGGTCACCGGAAGAGGCCCTGGTGAACATCCTGCAGTCTGGCTGACGCCGCATGGTCCAAAGCGCCTCCCCGGCGCGGAGGATCAGCGATCCGGCTCGGTCGGCTCGCCGCGTCGCTCTGGCGACAGCGGCTCGAAGCCGCGTTGCTCCAGGATCCAGCGCACTTCGCCCAGGGCCGTGCGAGCCTCCTCCAGATGATGGACGACGTTCCACAACTGATCGGCACGGCACTGGCCCCCGACCCGGCGCAGATGCCACAGCATCCGCTTCAGATAGAGATCGAGCAGTCGGTCCGGAGCCGGTAGTAGAGTCGCCTCGTCGAGCGCGTCGAGGCGCTCGCCGAGCGCCTCGCAGGGCTCCCGAAAGCGCTTCGGGAGCTGGCCCGAGAGACGTCGGAGAAGCCGACTCCAGGCGTGCTCGACCGCAGCCAGCGCGGCGGCGTGGCGGCGGTGCCAGGCGACCAGGTCGGGGGCCGCCCTATCGGGATACGACCACCGCATGACCACGGTGCCTTCCCCGTCCGGCGGCTGGCCGGGTCGGATCAGCAGAGCGGCGTCGAGCGGTATCGTGGCGACGAGCACGAGAGCGAAGAGCGGGGCCGATCGACGGACGAGAGAGTTCGGCATCGCACCTCCCCGGCCGGCGGAGCGGACTCTCCGACGGCCATGATGGATGCCGCGGCTTCGTCCTCAGGGACGGTAACGGTGGGCGGGACCTTGCAGGTCGATGGCCCGGCGAGGGGGCGGTGGTGGTCGGAGCGCTCTACTCGGAGTCGGCCAGCAGGGCCCGGGCCGCGAGGCGACCCGGAACTCCGGTGACGCCGGGGCCCGGGTGAGAGCCCATGCCACCGACGTAGAGGCCGTCGATCGGGGTGCGGTAGCGCGCCAGCTCGCGCGTCGGCCGCAGGAAGAGCATCTGGTCGAGCGCCATCTCGCCGTGACCGAGGTGACCGCCGGGCAGGCCGAGCTCGGCCTCCAGGTCGGGCGGCGTCAGCAGCCTGCCTCCAGCGAGAGCTTCCCTGAGCCCGGGCAACTCGTCGTTGAGGCGATGCACGACCGCCTGTGTCAGCGCCTCCCTGACCTCGTTCGACCAGCCACCGGCGAGGTCGTACGGGGTGGCGTGGACGAGCGCCGTCACGACGTGGCAGCCGGCCGGCGCCAGGTCGGGGATCGACAGCGACGGGATCCACACTTCGAGGTACGGTCTGTCGGCCCGGCGGCGGTACTTGACGGCGTCGAAGGCCCGCTCGAGGTCGTCCAGGCTTTCGGCTCCCAGGCGGAGCCGGTCGACGCCTTCTCCCGGCCGCGCCGCCACCTCGAGGTCGTCGGCGACGGCGAGCAGCAGCACCGAGACGATGCCGCGCGAGCGGACGTTGCGCAGCGCCCGCTCCAGGTCGGAGGGCAGGTAGCGGGCTCCGACGAGATCGAGGAGCGCCGTCTTGGGATTGCAGGTGGCGATCACCCGAGGCGCCTCCAAGCGTTCGCCGGACTCGAGCTCGACCGCGTCGACGCCGTCGCCGTCGACGTGGATGCGTCGAACGGCGGCATCGGTGACGAGCTCGACTCCGGCCTCGCCGCAGGCCGCCGCCAGCGCGTCGACGAGAGCTCCCGGACCTCCCCGGACGGTGCGCCCGCGAGCGCACTGGCGCCAGATCAGGGCGGCAGCGGTGCCGGGGGCCCAGGGTCCGCCGTAGCCGTTCGTCAGCGCCGGTGCGGCGAGTCCCGCCGCCAGTCGCTCCGAGGCGAAGCGCTCCCGCATCCAGTCGGCGACGCACATCGGTAGGACCCGCAGCAGCTCGGTCATGGTGTCGCCGCCCAAACGGCGCAGCGACCAGGCGGTTCCGGCGAGGCCCTTGAAGTCGTCCAGCCCGGCCGGCCCGAGCGCCGGCGGCGGAGCGTCGAGCAGCCGCCTGACGGCGGGGGTTATCTGGCGTAGGAAGCCGTTCCAGTCGCGCAGCGCCGCGGCGTCTTCCGCCTCGGCGAGGGCTCGGGCGGTCCGGGAGGGGTCCTCGTAGAGCAGCAGGCCGCCGTCGTCGTCCGGAGCCAGGGTCGGGGACTCGTCGGCCTCGAATTCGAGGCCGTGCGCCGCCAGACCGAGCGACTCGACGAGATCGTCGCGGAAGCGCCCCGTCTCGGAGACCAGGCCGGGGGCGTGATAGCCGGGCGCGAACTCGCGCCGCGCGCAGATGCCGCCGAGGGCGCCGGCGCGCTCGACGACGGTCACCTTCCGTCCGCCCTCGGCCAGCGTGAGCGCCGCCACCAGGCCGTTGTGCCCGCCGCCGACGACGATGACGTCCGGTCCGCTCATCTCAGAGCCTCCGGCCCTCGAGCAGCGCTTTGGCGCACAGTGCTCCGGGAGCGCCCATGATGCCGCCGCCGGGGTGGGTACCGGAGGCGCACATCCACAGGCCGTCGAGCGGCGTGCGGTAGCGCGCCCAGCCGGCCAGCGGCCGCAGGAAGGCGAGCTGCTCGAGACTGAGCTCGCCGTGGAAGATGTTGCCCTCGGTGAGGCCGTAGATCTGCTCCAGATCCCAGGGAGTCAGGACCTGCCGGTGGAGGATGAGGTCCGGCAGATTCGGGATGTACTCGGTCAGGGTGTCGATGACGGTGTCGGCGAACTCGTCGCGCCGCGCCGGCCAGGTGTCGGCTCCGTCCGCCAGATGGTAGGGGGCGTACTGCACGAAGATCGACATGACGTGCTTGCCGGGCGGCGCCAGCGTCGGGTCGGTGAGCGACGGGATGACGACGTCCATGAACGGTCGACGCGAGAATTCGCCGTACTTGGCGTCGTCGTAGGCTCGCTCCAGGTAGTCGATGTCCGGAGCGATGGTGATGTCGCCGTAGAGGTGCCGTCCATGTCCGGGCCTGGCGGCGAACTCGGGTACGCCGTCGAGCGCCAGGTTGACCTTGCCGGAGCTGCCGCGCATCTTGAAGCGCTCGACCTGCCGCACGAGCTCCGGATCGAGCCGCTCGCGACCGACCAGCTGGAGGAAGGTGCGGTGCGGATCGACCGCCGAGACCACCACCTTGGCGTCGATCTCGTCGCCGTTCTCGAGCACCACCCCGCGGGCCCGGTCGCGCTTCGTCTTCACCTCGGCCACACCGGCCTCCAGCCGGATCTCGGCGCCGTGCTCGCGCGCCGCCGCCGCCAGCGCCTCGGCCACCTGGCCGGTGCCGCCGCGGGCGAAGCCCCAGGCGCGGAACGAGCCGTCGATGTCGCCCATGTAGTGGTGCAGCAGGACGTAGGCCGTTCCCGGCGAGCGCACCCCGAGGAAGGTGCCGATGATGCCGCTCACCGCGAGCGAAGCGATCAGCCGCTCGCTCTCGAACCACTCGGAGAGCAGATCGACCGCGCTCATGGTCGACATCTTGTAGAGCGCCGCCAGCCACTCCTCGCCGCGCCCGCCGAGCTTGCGGCCGAGTCCGAGCAGGCGGCCGAGCTCGACCGGGTTGAGGCTGGTCGGATCGGGCGCCGGCCGATCGATCAACGGCTTGACCAGACGACCGAGCTCGCCCATCGCCAGGCCGAACTCGCCGTAGACCTCGGCGTCGTGCTTGGAGAAGGCCTCGATGGCGCGGCGGGTGCGTTCCGGATCGGCGTCGCGCAGCAGGTAGCGGCCGTCCGGAAACGGGGTGAACGTCTCCTCGAGCGGCAGGATCTCGTAGCCGTGCCGAGGCAGGTCGAGGTCGCGGATGATCCACGGCCGCATCAGGCTCACGACGTACGAGCAGGCCGAGTACTTGAAGCCCGGATAGTGCTCTTCGGTCGAGGTGGCGCCGCCGACCTGGGCTCGCTTCTCGAGCACCAGCACGCGGCGACCGGCCCGCGCCAGATAGGCGGCGCAGGTGAGACCGTTGTGGCCCGCGCCGATGACGATCGCGTCGTAGGCGGAGGGACTCACGGCTTGCGCTTCCTCTCGGGGTCGAAGAACGGCAGGCTTCGTACCGCGGCGGTGACGCGGTGACGCTCGAACTCGACGGTGTGCTCGATCTCGAGCCGGGTGCCGGCCGCGCCGTGCTCCGCCTCGACCGAGGCCAGAGCGATCGCCTGCTTGAGGATCGGCGAGAAGGTGTGGCTGGTGGCCTGACCGACCTGCTCGTCCCCCAGATAGACCGGTAGAGGCTGCCGCGAGGCCGCCGCCGGCAGGCGCGGCGGCAGGCCGTGCCGATCGTAGAGCCGCTCGAGCTCCGGCCAGTCGAGCTCGAGGCCGACGAACGACCAGGTCGAACCGGCGGCCTTCTCGCGGCGTAGCGCCGCCTGGCCGACGAACGGGTCGCGATCGAGGTGCACCATCCACCCGAGGCCGAGCTCGTACGGCGTCGACTTGCGCGACTCGAGAACGACCTTGGGGGCGCTGAAGTAGTCGCATCCCAACAGGATGAAGCCGGCCTCGATGCGGGTCATGTCGAGGGCATCGAGGCCGGCCGGCCGGAGACCGAAGGCGCCGCCGGCGTCGATCAGCGCGTCCCATACCGGCAGCGCGTCGTCGTTCTCGCACCACACCTCGTAGCCGAGATCGCCGGTGAAGCCGGTGCGGGTGATCCAGACCCCGCGGCCGTCCAGCGAGCCGCGCGCGGCGGCAAAGAAGCGCAACGCGTCGAGGTCGATGTCGGTGACCTGTTTCAGCACCTCGCGCGAGGTCGGACCCTGGACGGCGAGCGCCCCGAGGCGCCGCGACGAGTCCTCGATGGTCACCTCCATCCCGTTGGCGAGCCGCTCGAGCCAGTGGAAGGTCGGATCGGCAGCGGTGACGCGGTAATAGTCCTCGTCGAGCCGTGTCACGGTGCCGTCGTCGACCATCTTGCCGGCGTCGTCGCACCAGGCCGTGTAGCCCACGCGGCCGACCGCGAGCTTGCCGACGTCGCGCACCATCATGCGCGACAGCAGGGCCTCGGCGTCCGATCCCCAGACCTCGTACTTGTAGAGCGGTGTCACGTCCAGCAGGCCGGTCGACTCCCGGAAGGCGAAGTACTCCTTGTCGTGCGTGGTGTCGTACGAGCAGACCGCGTAGTAGCCCGCCCAGTCCTTCCAGCGGTAGCTCTCGCACAGAGCCCGGGTGCGTTGGTGAAACGGAGAGGGGATCGGCATGGCGCGACAGCGGCGGGCGGATTCTAGCAGGCATCGGACCGCGGCCGCCCCACCCGGAGAAGCGGCCTCGAGTCCTCGCGGTCCTCTCCCGGACGTTCGCCGCACCCGCCTCCGGAAACGGAGCCCGAGCGGGCCCGAACCGGCCGCCCCGTGTCGCGGATCTCAGACCAGCTCTTCGATCAGATGTCGCTCCCCGTTGGCCCACAGGGCGTCCGGTCGCTGCAGCTCACCGGGGCGGGCGAGACGCCGCACGCCGAGCCGCTCGAGGTCCTCGGCGAGCGACCAGGCGCGCTCGCCGGCCAGCGCCACCCCCTGGACGTGGCCGGCGAGGGGGCTCAGGGTGGGCGGCAGGCGCTCGAGCGCGCCCGTCGGATGGACCCGCACGAAGCGCGCCTCGGGCACCGGACGGTAGTGCGGATCGGATTCCGAGACGACGCTGCCGACGGCGACCTCGAGCGGCAGGACGCGCGCTCCCCGCAGCTCGGCGTCGCGTCGCATCTGCTGAACGGCGGCGAGGGTGGCCGCGTCGCGTCGCGGCGGCGGCCAACGGTCGGCCAGAGAGCACAGCTCCCCGGCCACGGCGTCGGCCATCGCGTCGGCCGCCTCGGCCTCCGAGGCATCGTTACCGCCCTCGACCCAGACCGCCACGACCGATAGGCAGCCGCGCTGCTCGAACAGGGCGACGTCCCTGGCCAGGCCGGCGGCGGTCGGCGCGATGGCGGCATCGCGGCCGACGACGGCGAGGCTCACCATCGGTCCGCGTCCCACCAGCTCGTCGTGCCGTCGCCCGAGATCGGAGAGTGCGGCGCGACCGCCGTAGGCGACGACGGTACGCGCCGTCGCCAGCAGCTCCTCCTCGAGAGAGCTGTCCCCACCCGGCCAGGTGGCGGCGGCTACGGCGGTGGCGAGCTCGGGGCGGGCGCGGGTCAGCAGGTGGACCAGAGCGGCGGCGAGGAGCGGCTCGCGGCGAGACGACTTGAGCAGCACCGGTCGACCGACGGCCAGCGCCGGCAGGGCCACCTGGACGGCGAGCGCGGGCACGTTGCCCGCCAGGATCCCCAGCCCCAGGCCG
>JAWVZD010000094.1:0-6946 GCA_033722395.1 Thermoanaerobaculia bacterium
CCGCTCGCACCACGGCCGCCGCCAACGGATGCTCGCTCGAGCTCTCGAGCGCAGCCGCCAACCCCAGCAGATCCGCCTCGGAGAGCTCTCCGAGGGCGACCTTCTCGGTCACCTCGGGACTCCCCTCGGTGAGCGTACCGGTCTTGTCGACCACCACCGTGTCGACCGACTGGAAGGTCTCCAGCGCCTCGGCGTTCTTGATCAGCACGCCCGCCCGGGCACCGCGCCCCGTCCCCACCATGATCGACATCGGTGTCGCCAGGCCGAGCGCACACGGACAGGCGACGATCAGCACCGCCACCGCGTTGACCAGCGCGTAGGCGAGCTTCGGCTCGACACCGACCACGGCCCAGACGACGAAGGTCAGGACCGCCACGGCGACCACCGCCGGCACGAACCAGGCGGCGACCCGATCGGCGAGCCGCTGGATCGGGGCCCGGCTGCGCTGCGCCTCGCTCACCATCTGGACGATCTGCGCCAGCACCGTGTCGCTGCCGACGCGAGTGGCGCGGATCACCAGGCTGCCGTTGCCGTTGACGGTCCCGCCGGTGACCTCCTCGTCGACCCCTTTCTCGACCGGCACCGACTCGCCGGTCAGCATCGACTCGTCGACCGAGCTCGAGCCGTCGACGACGACCCCGTCGACCGGGACCTTCTCCCCTGGCTTGATCCGCAGTCGGTCGCCTTCCTCGACCTCTTCGAGTGGTACTTCGCGCTCCGAGCCGTCCTCTTCGACTCGCAGGGCGGTCGGTGGCGCCAGCTCGAGAAGCTCGCGGATGGCGCTCGAGGTGCGGGCGCGCGCCTTGAGCTCCAGGACCTGGCCCAGCAGGACCAGCGTCACGATGACCGCCGAGGCCTCGAAGTAGAGTGGCGCCTCGCCACCTTCGCCGCGTAGTCCCGACGGTAGCGTCTGAGGTGCCAGCACGGCGTACAGGCTGTAGAAGTAGGCCGTTCCAGTGCCGAGCGCGATCAGGGTGAACATGTTGAGACTGCGATTGACCACCGAGCGCCAGCCGCGCTCGAAGAACGGCCAACCGCCCCACAGCACGACGGGCGTGGCGAGCAGGAGCTGGACCCAGCCGCCCCAGCCGCTCGGAAGCAGTCCCTCGAGCGGACGTCCGGGGATCATCTCCGACATCGCCAACACCAGCAGCGGCAGAGTGAGGGCGGCGCTCGCCCAGAAGCGGCGCGTCATCGAGGCGAGCTCCGGATTCTCCTCGTCGGCGGCGCTCGCGCTGCGCGGCTCGAGCGCCATGCCACAGATCGGACAGTCGCCGGGCTCGTCGCGGACGATCTCGGGATGCATCGGGCAGACCCATTCGGTGCGCGAGCGCACCGCCGGCTCGACCGGTTCGAGGCCCATGCCGCACTTCGGGCAGGAGTCCTCGCGGCCGGCCCGCACCTCGGGGTGCATCGGGCAGGTGTAGTCGCCCTCACCGGCGGCCACCTCGGATTCGTCCGGCCCCTCCGCTTCGGCGCGCCGCTGCTCGCCATCCTCCTCGAGGTAGCGCTCCGGATCGTCGACGAAGCGCTCGCGACAGCCGCCGCAACAGAAGTGGTAGGTCTCGCCGTCGTACTCGGCGCTGTGCCCGCTGGTGTCCGGATCGACCGTCATGCCGCAGACCGGATCGACGACCCCGGACTCACCGCTCGACGCCTTCTCCCGTTCGCCGGAACCGCCGCCGCGGTGGTGATTCTCTCGACTCATCTCGCCCCCTTCGAGCTTACCGATCGTCCAACGGAGTCACGACGACGCGGACGATCCGCACCGTACCCCGCCCGTCGAGGACCAGTCCACAGGCGCCCGGCGGCGGCGCGTCGACGTGGCCGTGGGTCACCGTTTCCCCGTCGAGGAGTCCCTTCAGGTGCCGCCCAGCCGACGACACCGCCAGCACGAACGGCGCCGCCGGAACCGCCACCTCCCCCTCGTCGAGCACCCTCTCGTCTCCCCCGCGGCGATCGATCAGGCGAACCGTCCCGTCGGTCGCGAGCAGGAAGAAACCGCCGCGCTCCTCGCGACCGAGATGATGGCCGACGCCGACCGAACCCTCGAAGTCGAGGAGCTCGAGCTCCGCGTCGACCTGCACGTCGCCGAGATCGTCGGCCAGCGCCAGGACCGCCGGGCCGTCGACCGCCACGATCAGACCGTTCGCTGCCGAGCCGGTTTCCGCGGCCGACAGCGCCTCCAGGCTGGTGCCGTGCACCGCCTCGACCACCTCGCCGAGCGCAGTCCCATCCCGCGGCGCCGGTCTCCACTCGACCACGCCGCTCTCGTCGACCGTCAGGCGGGCGGTCGCATCGCCCTCCGTCGCCGCGCTCCGAGCGGTCGAGGCGGCCGCGCCAGCCTCGGCTCCCTCTTCGACCGCTTTTCTGGCCTCCTCGACCGCCGCCACCCCCAAGCCGTGACGGTAGACCAGCGCACCGCCCAGATCGGCCGCACGGGCCACGACGGCGAGACCGCCGAGCGCGGCGACGGCGACGAGGAGCCGCGCGCCCCGCATCGACAGTCGATCGCGATCCCGGTCCCGCCAGCAGAGCGCCAACCGCATCAACGCCAGCGCACCGAAGAGGTACCAGACCCAATGGCCCCAGTCGCTATGCTCGCCGATCCGGGGCTGGAGGCGGGGCGGCAGGCCGACGAACGACTCGGCGGCGCGCTCCCCGAGCCAGACGGCGAGGCCCGCCCCGGCCGCACCGACGACGTACAGGAGCGTCGCGGTGCGGTCGAGCCAGACGGCCCGCGGCCGGGCCGCGGCGACCAGATCGACCGCCACGGCCAGCGGCAACAGGGCGATCGGCAGATGGACCGCCAGCGGGTGCAGGTTGGGTAGCGACGTCCAGCCCTGCACCAGTTCGCTCAATAGATCACCTGGTCCTTCATCATGCCGCCGCAGCCGTCGTGGCGGAACGCCTTGAAGCACTTCCCCGCGTAGCAGGAGTCGCCGCTGAAGCCGTCGGGGTTGATGAACTCGAACCAACCCTCGACCGCGGTCCGCACCTCGGCAGCGTCGTAGCCGCGCTCGGTGATGAGGTGCTTCGACAGACCCCACCAGCTGCGCGCCATGTTGCACTCGCAGCAGCAGGTCAGCGCCGAGCGGTCGCTGCAGCAGGGCGCCGGCAGCTCGGCCAGAGCGGCTTCGAAGACCTTCTGCTCTTCCGGCGTCAGGGTGATCTCTTCGTAGTAGCGGTGAAACTCGGCCGTCTGTCGCTCGACGTCGGTGAACTCGACCTCCGCCTCTACCGCCGCCGGAGCCAGCGCCACCCAGCCCGCGATCAGGGCCAGCGCGACGACACCGCCGACGGCGCCGAATCCGACTCGCCTCGCCGCTCGGCTGCGATCTCTCGGAATCCTCTTTCGACTCATCTCGATACCTCCTCGTTTCGCCGACCCCGTCGGGCCGGCTCTTTCCTAGTTGATCATCTCCGAGCCCCTGGCGGGTTTACGTGCCCGCCCACGCGGCTCGGTCGTCGTATCCGCTCACACATCACGTCACCTCATCGCCCTCTCCGAAGAGCGGCGACGAGCGCAGGGAGATCCCCCGCCAGACGAAGTAGATCGCTGGAAACACCAGCAGCTCGGCGACGAACGACGTCACGATGCCGCCCACCATCGGAGCGGCGATCCGTCGCATGACGTCGGCTCCGGTGCCGGTCGCCCACAAGATCGGCGCCAGCGAGAACAGGGTCGCCGCCACGGTCATCATCTTCGGCCGGATGCGCTGCACGGCGCCGTGGTCGATCGCCGCCGCCAGGTCGGCGTAGCTCGCCATGCGCCCCTCCTCCTTCCAGCGCTCGTACGCCAGGTCGAGGTAGAGGAGCATCACCACCCCGGTCTCGGCCGCCAGGCCCGCCAGGGCGATCAGTCCGACCCACACCGCGATCGAGAAGTTGTAGTCGAGGGCGTCGAGCAACCAGATCGAGCCGACCAGCGAGAACGGAATGGCGGAGAGGACGATCAGGGTCTTGGTCACCGACCCGAGGTGGAAGTAGAGGATGACGAAGATGAGGAAGAGGGTCGCCGGAACGATGATCTGAAGCCGTGAGCGGGCGCGCAGCATGTACTCGTACTGGCCCGACCACAGGATCGAGTAGCCGGCCGGCAGCTCCACGCGCTCCGCCACCTCGCGCCGCGCCCTCTCCACCCAGCCGCCCAGGTCGCTGGTCGTCAGATCGACGTAGACCCAGGCGTTCGGCCGCGCGTTCTCCGACTTGATCGCCGGCGGCCCCTGGCGCAGATGGATCTCCGCCAGCTGACCGAGAGGCACCTGCGCCCCCGAGGGCGTGGCGACGAGGATCTCGCGCAGCGAGACCGGATCGTCGCGCAGCTCGCGCGGATAGCGCAGGTTGATCGGGTAGCGCTCCAGGCCTTCGACCGTCCAGGAGACGTTCATACCGCCGACCGCCGACTGGATCACGTCCTGGATGTCCCCCACTGTCAACCCGAAGCGCGCCGCCGCCTCGCGATCGATCTCGAAGTCGAGATACGAGCCTCCCATGACGCGCTCCGCGTAGGCGGAGAGCGTCCCGGGCAGCGGCTTGACGATTGCCTCGATCTCCTTGCCGAGGCGCTCGAGGACGCGGAGATCGGGGCCCGCCACCTTGATCCCCACCGGCGTGCGGATGCCGGTAGAAAGCATGTCGATGCGGGTCTTGATCGGCAGCGTCCAGGCGTTCGTCACGCCCGGAAACTGGATGGCGCGGTCCATCTCGGCGATCAGCTCCTCCTTGGTCAGACCGGGCCGCCACTCGCTCGGGTCCTTGAGCCGGATGGTGGTCTCGATCATCGACAGCGGCGCCGGATCGGTGGCGGTCTCGGCCCGCCCCACCTTGCCGAACACCGACTCGACCTCCGGGAAGGAGCGGATGATCTTGTCGGTCTGCTGCAGCAGCTCCCGCGCCTTGGTGATCGAGATCCCGGGGAAGGTCGTCGGCATGTAGAGCAGGTCCCCCTCCCACAACGGCGGCATGAACTCCGAGCCGATCCTCTGGAGCGGCACCAACGTGGCCAGCAGGACGACGACCATCAGCACGATCACCCCCCAACGCCAGCGTAGCGCGGCGTTCAGCACCGGGGTGTAGAGGTAGCGCAGAAGGCGCGACACCGGGTGGCGCTCCTCGCTGCGGATCCTGCCGCGTACGAACCAGTACATCAGCACCGGCACGACGGTCACCGCCACCAGGGCCGACGCCGCCATGACGTAGGTCTTGGTGAAGGCGAGGGGCTTGAACATCCGCCCCTCCTGGGCCTCGAGCGCGAAGATCGGCAGGAACGACGCCGTGATCACCAGCAGGGTGAAGAACAGCGTCGGCCCGACCTCCTGCGCGGAGCGCCGGATGATCTCCAGGTGCGACCGCCGACCCCGCCACTCCTCGTAGTGCTTGTGGGCGTTCTCCACCATGATGACCGCCGCGTCGACCAGGACGCCGATCGAGATGGCGATGCCGCCCAAGGACATGATGTTGGCGCCCAGGCCCTGCAGGCGCATGACGAGGAAGGCGAGCAGGATCGACAGCGGGATCGAGACGATCGCCACGAAGGCGGAGCGGACGTGGAACAGGAAGACCAGACAGACCAGAGCGACGACGATCGACTCCTCGATCAGGGTATCGGTGAGGGTGTCGATGGAGCGCTCGATCAGTCCGGTGCGATCGTAAGCCACCGAGATCTCGACCCCCTCGGGCAGCCCACCGCGCAGCTCCTCGAGCCGCTCCTCGACGCGCTCGATGGTCTCCAGCGTGTCGGCCCCCGAACGCACCACGACGATGCCACCGACGGTCTCGCCCTCGCCGTTCCAGTCGGCCAGCCCGCGGCGGATCTCCGGCCCGATGGTGATGTTGGCGACGTCTTTGAGGAGCACCGGTACACCGCCCGGCCCCGCCGCCAGGACGACGTTCTCGAGATCGCGGATCTCGCGCACGTAGCCGCGGCCGCGCACCATGAACTCCCGTTCCGACATCTCCACCAGACGCCCGCCCACCTCGACGTTCGAGCGCTGGATCGCCTGCTTCACCCGCCCGAGCGGCAAGTCGTAGGCGCGCAGCCGGACCGGATCGACCTCCACCTGGTACTGGCGCACGAAGCCGCCGATCGACGCCACCTCGGAGACCCCGTCGACCGACACCAGGCCGTACTTGAGATACCAGTCCTGCAGGCTCCTGAGCTCCGCCAGCGAGTGGTTCGGTGAGTTCAGCACGTACATGAAGGCCCAGCCGACGCCGGTCGCGTCGGGTCCGAGCTGCGGCGTGACGCCGTCCGGCAGAGTGCCGGCGAGACCGGAGAGGTACTCCAGCACGCGCGAGCGCGCCCAGTAGAGATCGGTGCCATCCTCGAAGATCACGTAGACGAACGAGAAGCCGAAGAACGAGTAGCCGCGCACCACCTGGGCGAACGGTACCGACAGCATCTTCGAGGTGATCGGATAGGTCACCTGGTCCTCGACGAGCTGCGGCGCCTGGCCAGGGTAGCGGGTGAAAACGATCACCTGGACGTCGGAGAGATCCGGGATGGCGTCGACGCGGGTCCCCTGCACCGCCCAGACACCGGCGCCGACCGCCAGCACCACCGCCAGGGCGACGAGCAGCTGGTTGCGCAACGACCAGTCGATGATTCGCGACAGCATGGGGGCTCCTATCCGACCCCGCCGCCGGACCGATCGGCGAGCATCTTCTGGATCGCCTCCTGCAGGCTCGCCTCGGAGTCGAGCAGGAACTGCGCCGAGGTGACCACGCGGTCGCCCTCGACCAGACCGTCGAGCACCTCGACGAAACCCTCCCCCTGGTGGCCGAGGGTGACCTCGCGGGGCGCGAACCGCCCACTGCCGAGATCGAGCACTACGACGTTGCGCCGGCCGGTGCGCAGCACCGCCAGCGACGGCACGGCGAGCGCCTCGTGCACCGCCACCGGCTCGAACACGACGGTGGCGAACATACCGGCCTTCAGCCGGCC
>JAWVZD010000095.1:0-6908 GCA_033722395.1 Thermoanaerobaculia bacterium
CCTGGAGCCGCTACCGCAATCCTGTCGAGCTGCTGCTCAACGTCGACAACCAGCGCTGGGAGGTGCTGATCGACTCGGACGCATTCATGAACGCCTACCGGCGGGTCGTGCGCAGCTTCGACGACTATATGGACCCGGAGCGTGCTACCTGGTTCGCTCGTCGAGCGCCGGAGCACCGTCACGGGCCGGTGGCCTACTTCTCGATGGAGTACGGCCTGCACTCCTCTCTCGGGATCTACTCGGGCGGGCTGGGAGTGCTCTCCGGCGATCATCTGAAGACCGCTAGTGATCTCGGCCTGCCGTTCGTCGCCATGGGCCTGCTGTATCGATCCGGGTACTTTCGCCAGGCGATCGATGCCGACGGATTCCAGCAGCACATCTATCCCGAGGTCGACTTCTCCCGCCTACCGTTGCGGCCGGCTCTCGATCGCCGTGGTCGCTCTCTGCTGGTACGCGTGCCGATGCCGGTCGGGCAGGTAGCCGCAAGGGTCTGGCTGGCGCAGGTCGGGCGCGTACCGCTGCTGCTGCTCGACACCGACATCCCGGAGAACGACCCGTCGGAGCGACCGATCGCCAACGTGCTCTACGTCAGGGGCCGCGAGATGCGCCTGCTGCAGGAGCTGGTGCTCGGGATCGGCGGAGTGCGAGCGCTCGAGGCTCTGGAGATCGAGCCGGTGGTCTGGCACATGAACGAGGGGCACAGCTCGCTCCTGCAGCTCGAGCGCTGGATGCGCGGTCTCGAGGCGAACGAGGGCTCGCTCGAGGAGGTGCGCCAGGCGGTCCGCCGGACCACCGTCTTCACCACCCATACGCCGGTTCCCGCCGGCAACGAACAGTACGACCGGGTGCTGGCGCGACGTTACATCGAGCCGTGGGCCGAGCGCCTGGGGCAGGACGTCGACCGACTGCTCGACCTCGGAGCGGCCGACCACGGCGAGCCAGAGCAGGCCTTCAATCTGAGCGCCTTCGCGCTGCGCGAGAGCGACTACGCCAACGGTGTTTCGCGACTCAACGCCGAAGTGGCGGACGGGATGTGGCGACATCTGTTCCCGGACCGTGCTGAGGACGAGCCGGTGATCGATGCCATCACCAACGGCATCCATCTGACGACCTGGCTGGGACGCGACATGCAGGACCTGTTCGAGCGCCATCTGGGGGCCGACTGGCGCGAGCGACTGCTCGAGGAGGCGGCATGGGACGATCTCGTGGCGCTCGACGAGACCGCGGTGTGGGAGGCGCACGCATCCCAGAAACAGCGCCTGCTGCACTTCGTGCGAACCCGAGCGCGGCAGCAGGTCGGGCGTCACGGTCGCGCTCCGGGTGAACTCCGCGCCCTCGCCGAACGCATCAGCGAGGAGGCGTTGGTGGTCGGCTTCGCGCGTCGTTTCGCCACCTACAAGCGAGCCGGGCTGCTGTTCAGCGACGTGCACCGGCTGCGCAAGCTGGTGGCCGATCCGGCGCGGCCGCTGCAGATCTTCATCGCCGGCAAGGCGCATCCGGCCGACCGGCCGGGACAGGACCTAGTGCGCCACATCTTCCAGCTCAGTCAGGAACCGGGCCTCAGAGGACGGATCGTTTTCCTCGAGGACTACGATATGGAGGTGGCACAACGCCTGGTGCAAGGTGTCGATCTCTGGCTCAACACGCCGCAGCGCACGAGGGAGGCGAGCGGTACGAGCGGCATGAAAGCGGCGATCAACGGCGTGCTGAACTGCAGCATCCTCGATGGCTGGTGGCCGGAGGCATACGACGGCCAGAACGGCTGGGCGATCGGCTCCCAGGGTGAGGCGTTGGACGAGTGGGATCAGGATCCGAAGGACGCGGCGACCCTGTACCGGCTGCTCGAGGAGGAGATCCTGCCGCTCTATTTCGAGCGTGACGACGAGGACGTACCGCGCGCCTGGGCCGAGCGGATGGGCCACGCCGTGGTCAGTGTCGGCCGACGGTTCGTCGCCAGTCGCATGGTGCGGGAGTACTACGAGCGCGCCTACCAGCCTCGGCTCGATGCCGCGGACGAAGCGGTCTCCTTGGCGGCCGACGGCGGGGCCGGAGAGACCGGCGCAGGGTAGAGCCCGAGAGGAGAGGACCGATGAAGGACGTGGTGACGGCGGTTCTGGGAGGGGGTCAGGGCAGCCGCCTGTGGCCGCTCACCAAGTTCCGCGCCAAGCCGGCGGTACCGATCGCGGGGAAGTTCCGCCTCATCGACGTGGCGATCTCGAACAGTCTCCACGCCGGCATCGAGAAGGTCTTCGTGCTGACCCAGTTCAACTCGGCCAGTCTGCACCGGCACATCGCCCAGACCTATCGCTTCGATCTGTTCAGCCCCGGCTTCGTCAACATCCTGTCGGCCGAGCAGAGCCTGGAGAATCGGGACTGGTATCAGGGCAACGCCGACGCGGTGCGTCAGAACCTCGGACGCCTCGAGGCGAGTGGTGTGCGGGACGTCGTCATCCTGTCCGGCGACCAGCTCTACCTGATGGACCTGGAGCGCTTCGTCCGGCGCCACCGCGAGAGCGAGGCCGACCTGACGGTGGCCGTCAAGGCCGTACCGCGCAGCCAAGCGAAGTCGTTGGGCGTCCTCCGCATGGACGGCACCGGGCGCCTGGTGCGCTTCGTCGAGAAGCCGAGCGACGACGATCTGATCGAGGAGCTGATGCTGGACGAAGAGACCCTCGCGGCGACCGAGCTCGAGGCGCAACCGGGCGAGCTGCTGGCCAGTATGGGGATCTACATCTTCCGCTTCGAGGTGCTCCACCAGCTGCTGGCCGAGAGCGACAAGGACGATTTCGGCAGCCAGGTGATTCCCGGCGCGCTCGACGAGCACCGCGTTTTCGGCTTTCTCCATCGCGGCTACTGGCGCGACATCGGGACGATCCCGAGCTTCCACCAGGCGAACCTCGAGATGACGCTCCCGGTGCCGCCGCTCGACCTGTACCACCCCGACTATCCGATCTACACCCACCCGCGCTTCCTGCCAGGCAGCAAGGTGACGCAGTGCGACATCCGCGAGAGCATCCTGTGCGACGGCAGCATCATCTCGGGCAGTAGCGTCTCCCGCTCGATCGTCGGGGTGCGCGGCGTCGTGCGGCCGGACGCGGTGGTCGAGGAGTCGATCATCATGGGCGCGACCGCCTTCGCCGCCACCGCGGGTCAGAGCGGCGAGCCGGCGGGCGTCGGTCGCGGTTGCGAGCTGCGGCGCACGATCGTCGATTTCGACGCCTCGATCGGTGAGGGAGCCCGTTTGATCAACGAGAGCGGCGTCAAGGAGGCGGACGAGGAGAACTACTCGATCCGTGACGGCATCATCGTCATCCCGCGTAAGGCCGTCATTCCGCCGGGCACGGTCATCTAGCAGCGCCGAGCTCGTCGTGCTGAGGCGGCGTCGGGATCAGCTCGAGCGCTGGTGTTCGGAGACGTCGGTGTTCGTAGGCCAGCGCTCGGAGATGTCGGTCACCGGGAGCGGCGCCGTCCAGTAGTACCCCTGACCGAGGGCGATGCCGAGCTCGCTCATCGCGTCGAGGTCGTTCGCGTCCTCGATTCCTTCGGCGACCACCTCGACTTCGAGAGCGTTGGCCAGGAGGACCAGGCGCTCGATCAGCCGGTACTTGCGGCTGTCGTCCCCTGCCCCGCGCACCAGGCTGATGTCGATCTTGATGACGTCCGGCTCGAGCAGTATGACGCTGTCGAAGTTCCCCCGTCCGGCGCCGATGTCGTCGATCGCCAAGCGAACTCCGGCCTTGCGGAGTGCACGGCACTGTTCGATCAGCTGGTGGGGATGACCGATGAACTGTTGCTCGCTGAGCTCGATGCAGACCCGGGCGCGGGATCCGTTCCGGAACACTGCGAGAAGGGAGTCGACCGGTATCTCCAGGAGCGTAGACGGCAGGACGTTCAGGTGGATGAAGCCGTCGAGCGGCGCCTCGACGGCCGCCTGGTAGCAGGCCTTCAGGCACTGCGTGTCGAGCTCGACGAGGTTACCCTGGGCTCGGGCGGCCCGGAACAGCTCGGTGGGATTGCAGAACGGACCCTCCGGGCCCCGGACGAGGATCTCCCACCCGACGGCTCTGTCGGTTCCGAGTCCGATGATCGGCTGGGCGAAGACACCGAGCTCGTTGCGCGACATCACCTCTACCAGCAGCGACCGAACGTGCTCTCCGTCGAGCCGCGTCGTGTCGCCGTCGATCGAGGTCGTCGTTACGCGGTCCTTACCGCTGGCTTTGCTCGCCTTGAGCGCGGCGCGCGTGAGCTGCAGGACCTCGTGGATCGAGTCGACTCCCAGCGGGACGGTACGGACGCCGAGACTCAGGGTGACGTGGATCGGCTCGGGCTGGTGGACCACCGGCGTCGTCGAGACCGCCATGCGGGCGCGCTCGGCGGCGACTCCGGCCTCGGCGAGCCGGGTGTTCGGCAGGAGGAGCAGGAACTCGTCCCCGCCGATCCGCCCCAGGGCATCGGCGCCTCGCTTCGAGGTGACGACTCGTTGGGCGATCTCGTGGAGCACCGCGTCGCCGACGGCATGGCCGAAGCGATCGTTGATGGCCTTGAAATCGTCGCAGTCGATGATCACCGCGGCGAGGGTGCCTCCCTCGCGGCGGGCTCGGCTCATCTCGTTGGCGAAGACCTCCTCGAGGCCCCGACGGTTGAGCACCTCGGTCAGCGGATCGAGGGCGCTCAGAGCGGTCAGTCGCCGATTCAGGTCCTCGAGGCGCTTCCTGAAGGCATGACGCTCGAGACTGTAGCGCAGCGTACGTGCCAGCGCAGCGAAGTCGGCGCCCGACTTGCTGACGAAATCCTCCGCGCCCCGTCGCACGGCGTGCCGGCCGATCGACAGGTCGGAGACGCCGGTGAGAACGACGATGGGCAGATGCGGCGCCGCTTCGAGGAGGCGATCGACCGCGCCCAGGCCGCGCGCGTCCGGCAGACCGAGGTCGGTCAGGATCAGATCGACATCGCCGAGCTTCCCCAGCGCCTCGGCGATGGTCTCGGCACGGACGAGCTCGAAGCCCGACGAGGTGAGAGCCTCCTGGGTCAAGCGGGCGTCGCCGTCGTTGTCCTCGATCAGCAGGACTCGACAGTTCGGGGCGGACGCGAGGGGTCCGACCGGCTCCGGCGATGAGGTCTCTGTCGAGTCGGTGCGGCGTCGCGTTTCGATCGATCGCTCGTCGGACATCTGGCTCGGGCTCTCCCCCGTGGGGCTCTCGTCCGCACGACCGTGAGCCGGGAGACGGAGCGGGAGGACGGCGAACGGTGGCGCTTCGCGAAGTATGTTGCCCGGCCCTGGAGGTCTTGACAGTAGGCCTCGCTCGCGACTCGACGTCGGAGTCTGTCCGACAGGACGACGGCCGCGACGAGTCGTCTCGAGCGCTCCTGGCTCGAGATTTTCACCCACCGGAGGCCCCGCGGCTGGTAATCTCATACGAAGGTCTCTGACTCGGCTGACGTGCGACCGGGTCGCCGCTGCCGGGCTTTGCCAAGCTGGAGCGGGATCGAGACGGGGGTTTCGATACGAGTGGACCGGAGGGCGAGTCAACGGTGAAGGATGTAGTGATCGATGTCGCGACGGCGGCGGGCGTCTGGCGCCTCTCGGACGGTGGGCGGACCGTCGAGATCGAGGAGCACGCCGTCGGATGGATCGTCCGGCAGGACGGCGCGACGTGGGCGATCGTCGACGAAGAGGAGATCTGGCGCTCCGGCCCGGACGGCGGCTGGCAGCGCGTCGCCATCTCGGCCGGGTTGCCACTCCGGACGTTGCTCCCGGTCGCCGACGGCTTGCTCGTCGGTAGTGCCGAGGCTCACCTCTACCGCTGCTGTCACGGCCCCGATCTCGAGCCGTTGATGAGCTTCGAGTTCGCTCCCGGCAGGGACGACTGGTTCACGCCGTGGGGCGGTCCCCCCGACGTGCGCTCGATGGCGATCGACGACGAGGGGGGGATTTGGCGACCGACCTCGCTCGACATCGAAACCGACGTCCACCAGGTGGTGACGGTCGGCGGGCACCCCGATGGGGTCGTCGCCGCGACTGGCGAGGGCCTGGCGCGGAGCGAAGACGCGGGTGCGACCTGGACGATCGACCGCGAGGGGCTCCACGCCACCTACTGCCGCGCCGTCGCGGTGCTGGACGACCGAGTTCTGGTGAGCGCCTCCGACGGTCCGCAGGCGGATCGAGCCGCTGTCTATCGCGGCCGCCTCGACGGTTCCGGCCTGGAGAAGTGCTCCGGAGGTCTACCGGAGTGGTTCTCGGACAACATCGACACCGGTTGTCTGGCGATGCGTCCCGGGGTGGCGGTTTTCGGCACCCGTGACGGCCGCATCTACGCTTCCGACGACGACGGTGAGAGCTGGGCGCTGGTGGCGGAAGACCTGCCCCGCATCCACAGCCTGAATCTGCGCTGAAATCTTCCTCGGCCCGGGTGGGGACGGTTCACTCGGAGCCGGACGGCTCGCCGAGACCGTGCGGACGCTTCATGAAGACGGTCGATCCGGCGTCCTCCAAGCGGATCGGGTCGACGTCGTCGGGTTGATAGACCAGCACGTACTCTTCGATGTAGATCCGGTCGCCGGGAGAGAGCAGGGTCCGATTCTCGATGACGCGGGCGTTGACCCGCGTGCCGTTGGTGCTCAGATCCTCGATCAGGTAATCACCCGCAGGGCCGACGATGATCCGGGCGTGCTGGCGCGACACCGACTCGGACGGCAGCTGGATGTCGCAACTCGACGAACGGCCGATCAGGATGCTGGCCTCGCGCAGGCGCACGGCGACGATGTGCTCCAGATCGCGATAGAAGTCGAGGCGTGGCATGGTGGCGAGTCGGGTCGGAGCGGCGACCCCGTCGTGCGTGTGTCGGTGAGTCGTCTCCAGCGTAGACAAGCGGCCGTCCGGCGTCAATGTCGCTCGGCGGCCTGGCGGA
>JAWVZD010000096.1:0-6868 GCA_033722395.1 Thermoanaerobaculia bacterium
GAACGTGGCGTTCCGACCGCGCCTCCCGGCCCGCCGCCGTCCGACGTCGGATGACCCCTCCTTCCCCTTGACAATCTACAGGAGAGACCTCTATCGTCTTTGTAGATCGTCTACAAGAGTAGACGCGAGAACGAAGAAGGAGCCGAGATGAAGAAGAACGACCTGCTGCAGGGCACGCTCGACATGCTCATTCTGGAGACCCTCGCCGACGAGCCGATGCACGGCTGGGGGATCGCACAGTCGATCCGGGCCGACTCCGGGGACGTGCTGACGGTCAATCAGGGCTCCCTCTATCCGGCGCTCCACCGCCTCGAGACGCGCCGCTGGGTGACCTCCCGCTGGGGCCTGTCGGAGAACAACCGCCGGGCGAAGTTCTACCGCCTGACGGCGAAGGGGAGGCGTCGACTCGAATCCGAGCGAGCCCAGTGGCGCGAGCTGTCGGACGCCATCTCCCGGGTTCTTGCCGGAGCGAGCGGATGAGTGACGCGACGCCGGCGCCGACGACTCCACTGCAGCTCGCTCTGGCCTGGCTCACCCTGCTGGGCACGTTCGGCGTCGTGATCGCCGGCGCCCTGGTCAACGCCTGGCAGGCCGCTCTGTCGGTTCCCACTTGGCCGCTGTCGTACGGACACCTGCTGCTACCGGAGTGGGTCGGCAACACCTTCTACGAGCAGCTCCACCGTCTGCTCGTGCTGCTGTCCACCGGGCTCTTCGCCGGCCTCGCCTGGGCGGCACGCCGCGCCAGCCGAAGGCTACGACGGTGGGTGCTCGGCGGGCTGGGTTTGCTCGCCACCCAGGTGGTTCTCGGCGGTGTGGTCGTGCTGTGGCTCGATCCGCCGCTGGTCGCGGCGCTCCACCTGCTGCTGGCGATCGCCGTGGTCGTGGTCACTGGCTGGATCGTCGTGCGGCTCCACGGCGGCATCGGTGCCGCATCCGGGCTCGACCCCACGAACACGCGGCGCGCCCGCCGCCTGCTCGTACTCCTGCTCCTCCAGCTCGTCTTGGGGGCGATCTCGCGTCATCCGCCGTTCGGCCAGACGGCCTTCATCGCCACCACTCTGGCGCACGTCCTCACCGGGCTGTTGATCGTCGTCCTGGCCCAGATCTTGGGGATCTCCGTCGCACGGCGGGCCGACGGTGGCCGACGGCTACTGGGCGCCGGCCTCTCGCTCGTGGCACTGGCGCAGCTCGCCGTCGGGTTTTGGGTCTTCTTCGTCTCGCCCGAGCCCCTGGACGAGCAGTGGCCGCCACCGGAGGGCTTCCCGGCGGCCCACGCCCTTCACATCGCACTGGCGACGCTCCTGGTACTCGGTTGTGCTCTACTGTGGGCTCGATCGGCGCGCGGGGAAGATGGAGATGGAAGGGGGAGAGGAGGGAGGAGCGCCACGGCCTCCGAATTCCATGGCACCCCTCCACACCCCCCCTCCCGGCGAGACGCCGTATGACATCTCGCCTCTCCACTGGTATATGACGGACTCGAAGGGATTTGTTACGTACTTTTTTCAAAAATTCGTACGGCGGACCCGTCGGTGCCTCCCGCGCCGGGTGATCGGGTCCCGTCCCGAGCGCCTCGGATCGGCGCTGACGGGCCTTCGAACCCGTAGGAGAAAGGGAACCTCATGGGTAAACCCGTAGTGCACTGGGAGTTCTGGTCCAAACAGCCCGGCGATCTCGCCGACTTCTACACCGAGGTGTTCGACTGGGAGATCGAGCACGTGCCCGAGATGGACTATCGACTCGTCGACACGGCGAGCGACGACGGCATCAACGGCGGCATCATGACGCCCGACGAGGGACCCTGGCCCGGCAACATGGCCTTCTACATCCTGGTCGACGACCTGGCAGCCTACCGCGACAGGATCGTCGCCGCCGGCGGCGAGATCGTCGTCGAGGAGATCGAGATCCCCGGCATGGGAGCCTTCGCGCTCTTCGCCGATCCGGACGGACGGGTCATCGGCATGTGGGAGCAGTTCGAGGACGGGGACGGCGAGGAGTAGAGCGCTCGATCGACGGGTGCTCCACCTCGACGGGGCTCGGGCCGGCGGGTGGGGCGGGGAGCACCCGAGCATTCCGAGCTGGGTGCCGGACGGGGTGGCAGCGGGTCCGGAGGTCGCGCTCCAGAGCAGCGCGCCGAGACGCTCAGCTTTTCTTGGGCAGGTAGAGGTCGGTGATCGTGCCTTCGTACGCCTCGGCGGCGAAGGCGACCGTCTCGGAGAGCGTCGGGTGGGGATGGATGGTCAGAGCGAGGTCGGCCGCCTCGCAGCCCATCTCGATCGCCAGGGCGAGCTCGGAGATCAGATCGCCGGCGTTCGGCCCGACGATGCCCCCGCCGAGCACACGGTGCGTCTCGGGATCGAAGAGGATCCGGGTCAGGCCGTCCGAGCGGCCCATGCCGAGCGATCGACCGCTCGCCGACCAGGGAAACGACGCCAGCTCGTAAGCCGTGCCCTCGTCGGCCGCCTCGGTCTCGGTCAGACCGACCCAGGCGATCTCGGGGTCGGTGTAGGCGACCGAAGGAATGACGCGGGCGTCGAAGGCGCTCTTCTCGCCGGCCGCCACCTCGGCGGCCACCTTGCCCTCGTGCGAGGCCTTGTGGGCGAGCATCGGCTGGCCGGTGATGTCGCCGATGGCGAAGATGTGCGGCACCGACGTGCGCTGCTCCTTGTCGACCGAAACGAAGCCGCCCTCGTCGACCTCGATTCCGGCCGCCTCGGCGCCGATCCGGTCGCCGTTGGGGCGCCGTCCGACGGCGACGAGGGCGCGATCGAAGCGCTGCGGCTCGTCCGGCGCCTTCTCGCCTTCGAAGGTGGCGAGGAGTCCATCGTCGGTCGCTTCGATCGAGGCGACCTTGGTCTGGAGGTGGATCGTCGCCTCGAAGCGGCGCTTCAAGCGCCGCTCGAGCGGCTTCACCAGATCCCGGTCGCAGCCCGGGATCAGACCGTCGAGCATCTCGACGATGGTGAGCTCCGAACCGAGCGAGCCGTAGACCATCGCCATCTCGAGGCCGATGATGCCGCCTCCGACCAGGAGCAGCTTGTCGGGCACATCGGCGAGCTCGAGCGCTCCGGTCGAACTCATCACCCGCGGATCGTCCCACGGGATGCCGGCGATCTCGATGACGCGGGAGCCGGCGGCGACGATCGCCTTCTCGAAGGCGACGGTCGTCTCGCCGTCCTCGGCCTCGACGGTGAGGAGATGCGGCCCGGTGAAGCGACCCGTGCCCCGGACGATCTCGACCTCGCGCTTGTCGGCCATCGCGGCGAGACCCTTGGTGAGCCGCGAGACGACGCCGTCCTTGAAGCCGCGGAGCTTCGCGAGATCGATCTCCGGCTCGCCGAAGTCGACCCCGTGATCGGCCAAGTCGGCCGCCTCCTCGATCACCCGCGCCACGTGGAGCAGCGCCTTCGACGGGATGCAGCCGACGTTCAGGCAGACGCCGCCCAGTGTCGCGTGCCGCTCGACCAGCACCACCCGCTGGCCGAGATCGGCGGCTCGGAAGGCCGCCGTATAGCCGCCAGGACCCGAGCCCAGGACGAGGACTTGGCAGGTGACGTCGGCCGCCGGGAGGTCGACCGGCGCGGCCGCCTCTCGCGAGGTGCCACCCTCTTGTCGCGGTTCTCGCTCCGAAGAGTCGTCCGTCGCCCGATCGGAGGCCCCGCTCTCGGAGGCCCTGCCCTCGACGGCCTCCTCTTCGGTGTCTCCATCTTCGTCAGCAGCGTCCGGGGAGGTCTCGCCATCGGCCTCCGAGGCGTCGTCGTCGTCCTCTCCAGCGGCGTCCGACGCGTCGCTCGCCTCCTCCACCTCGAGCAGCGCGATGACGTCGCCCTCCGCGACCTCGGCGCCCTCCTCGACCCGGATCTCCTCGACCCTGCCGGCGGCGGGTGACGGGACGTCCATCGACGCCTTGTCGCTCTCGAGAGTCACCAGCCCGTCGTCCTTCTCGACGCGGTCGCCCACCGCGACCAGAATCTCGACCACGGAGACACCCTCGACGTCGCCGAGGTCGGGGATCTTGATCTCACGGGTGGACATGGGAGGCTTCCCTCGGCGCGTCTATCGCCGGGTCGAGGATCGGTCGTAGGAGACGGGGTTGTGGCCGTCGGTCGAGCTCACAACAAGATCTTCCGGATGTCGGCCAGCTCCCGCGCCAGGAAGGTGGTGAAGCGCACCGCCGTGGCGCCGTCGATGGCGCGGTGGTCGTAGGAGAGCGACAGCGGCAGCATCAGGCGCGGCACGAACTCGCCGTCGCCGTCCTCGCCCTCCTGCCAGACCGGCTTCTTGTAGGCCCGCGACACGCCCAGGATGGCGACCTCGGGGGCGTTCACTACCGGGGTGAAGGCCGTCCCGCCGATGCCCCCCAGGCTGGTGATGGTGAAGCTCGCTCCCTGGAGCTGGTCGGGTTTGAGCTTGCCGTCGCGCGCCGCCTGGCTCACCTCGCCGAGCTCCTCAGCGAGCTCCATCACACCCTTGCAGTCGACCTCCCGGATCACCGGAACGACCAGCCCGCCCGGGGTGTCGACGGCGATTCCCAGGTGGTAGTACTTCTTCAACACGAGCTCGCCGGCCTCGGTGTCGAGCGAGGCGTTCACCGAGGGGAACTCTTCGAGCGCCGACACCACCGCCTTCATGACGAAGGCGAGCGGCGTGAGCTTGACCCCCTTCTCTTCGGCCTTCGCTTTGCTCTCCTGACGGAACGCCTCCATGTCGGTGATGTCGGCCTCGTCGTGCTGTGTGACGTGCGGCACGTGGAGCCAGGAGCGGTGGAGCCGGGGGCCCGAGATCTTCTGGATGCGGGATAGCTCCTGTCGCTCGACGGGGCCGAACTTCGCGAAGTCGATCTCGGGCATCTCGGGAATCTCGATCCCCGGCAGGCTGCCGGCCGCCGGGCCGGCCGCCGTCGAGACCTCGCCCCCCAGCACCCGCTTGACGAAGGCCTGCACGTCCTCCTTGACGATGCGGCCCTTCCGCCCGGTGCCCTCGACGCGGCCCAGATCGACGCCGAGCTCACGGGCGTACTTGCGCACCGCCGGGCTGGCGTAGGCGCGCTCGAACGCCTCCTCGTCGATCGGCGGCAGGGTCGGCTTGCCGGCGCGCGGCGATGGCGGTGTGGTGCGGCGGCCGCGCGGCTTCTCGGACTCGCCGTCGTCCTCCTCCGGCGCCTCCCTCTCTCGGGCCTGCTTCTCGTCGCCCTCCTCCCCCTCGGTCTCCTCGCTTCCCTCCTCTTCGGCGCTCCCCGCTTCTCGCACCTCTTCGACCTCGAGCGTCAGGATGGCGTCGCCTTCCCCCACCGCGTCGCCCACCGCGACCGCCACCTCGACCACCTCCCCGGCCATGGGCGACGGCACGTCCATCGATGCTTTGTCGCTCTCGAGCGTGATCAGCGGATCCTCGACCTCGACCCGGTCGCCGACCGAAACCAGCACCTCGACCACGTCGACCTCGTCCATGTCGCCGATGTCCGGCACGCGCACCGTCTCGCGGCGCGTCGAGGGCTCGGCGGTCTCCTCGTCTTCCCCGCCCTCCGTCTCGGCCGCCGCCTCGCTCTGCTCGGCCTCGCCGGCCGACGCCCGATCGCCCTCGTCGTCGGTCTCGTCCTCCTCCGCCCCCTCGGGTTCTCTCGAGTCGGCCCCGTTCTCGCCTTCGGCGCCGCCCTCGTCGGTCTCGCCTTCGGCCCCCTCGACCTCGAGTGTCAGGATCGCGTCTCCCTCGCCGACCTTGTCGCCTTCGGAGACCGCGATCTCGGCCACCTTGCCCGCCTTCGGCGACGGCACGTCCATCGACGCCTTGTCGCTCTCGAGCGTGATCAGAGGGTCTTCGACTTCGATCTCGTCGCCCACCGACACCAACACCTCGACGACCTCGACTTCGTCGACGTCGCCCAGATCGGGGATGCGGACGGTCTCGGTGGACATGATCAGTCGTGGGTCGGCTTCCGAGCCGCGGTCTTCGAGTCGACGGTCGCCTGGCGCGGCGCCGATGCCTCGGCCCACGCGGAACCCCCGCCGGTCCCGCTCAGACCTTCCACGGATCCTCCGTCCCCACCTCGATGTCGTACCGCTCGATCGCCTCGGCCACCTTGTCGCGCTCGACCGTTCCCTCCTCGGCCAGCGCCCAGAGCGCTGCCACCACGACGTGGTGCCGGTCGACCTCGAAGAAGCGGCGCAGGGTCTCACGGGTGTCGCTCCTGCCAAAGCCGTCGGTGCCCAGCGTCACGTAGCGCCCCGGAACCCAGTTGCGGATCTGGTCGGCGACGGTGCGCATGTAGTCCGTCGAGGCGATCACCGGGCCGCTGCGCCCGCCGAGGCACTCCTCGATGTAGCTTTGCCGCCTCTCGTCTCCTGGATGGAGCCGGTTCCGACGGTCGACCGACAGGCCGTCGCGCCTGAGCTCGGTGAAGCTCGGCACGCTCCAGACGTCGGCCGCCACTCCGCAGTCGGCGGCCAGGAGATCGGCCGCCTCGAGCACCTCGCGCAGGATGGCACCGCTCCCTAGGAGTTGCACACGGGGTGCGCCCTCGGCCGCTTCGGCCTCCTCGCGCAGCAGGTACATGCCCTTTCGGATGCCCTCCTCGACACCCTCCGGCAGTGCCGGCTGCTGGTAGGCCTCGTTCGACAGAGTGATGTAGTAGAAGACGTTCTCGTTCTCGCCGTACATCCTTCTGAGGCCGTCCTGCATGACGACCGCCAGCTCGTAGGCGTAGGTCGGATCGTAGGAGACGCAGTTGGGAACCGTCGACGAATGCAGGTGGCTGTGGCCGTCCTGGTGCTGCAGGCCCTCGCCGTTCAGGGTCGTCCGCCCCGAGGTCGCCCCCAGCAGGAACCCCTTGGCCTGCATGTCGGCCGCCGCCCAGATGAAGTCACCCACCCGC
>JAWVZD010000097.1:0-6821 GCA_033722395.1 Thermoanaerobaculia bacterium
CGAGCGCGGTCTCGAGGCGGAGGAGGCGCTCTCCGAGGCGCTCGCCTCCGAGCTGCTGAACGGCAGCGACATCTGGCTCGGCGCCGGTACCGAGGCCGGCCGCCGGGCGGCACTCTGGGACGGGTGGCGCCAGCGCGGCGAGGCCTCGGACCGGGCGGTGACGATCCACCTCGGGATCGATCCGCTGGGTGCCCTGGCGGCGCGGGGAGCGGTGCCGCGCCCGCTCGCCGAGCTGGTGGACGAAGCCGTGCACACCGCGGCCCGAGCAGCCGATCGAGCAGCGGCTCGGGCAGCCGATCGGGCAGCCGATCACCGGGCCGGATCGACGACCCTGACGATCTCGACCGTGGCGTATCAGGAGGCCGGCGCCGACCTCGCCACCGAGCTCGGATTCGCGCTGGCCGCCCTGGTCGACTACCTGTCGTCGGCTCGCGCCGCCGGGCTGGAGACGGCGCAGATCCTGCCGCAGGTGGCCTGGCGCTTCGCGGTCGGGTGCCAGGTCTTTCCCGAGATCGCCAAGCTGCGGGCCGCGCGTCTCCTGTGGCGGGCGATCTGCGGTGCGGCGGGCCTCGAGCGCGTGCCACCGCTCGCCCTGCACGTCGTCGGCTCGCGCCGGACCTACGCCCTCCGGGAGCCGCAGATCAACCTGTTGCGGGCCAGCCAGCAGGGAGTGATCGCCACTTGCGGCGGCGCGACGGCCGTCAGCCTGCCACCGTACGACGCGGTGGGGAGAACGCCGAGCGAACGGGGCCGGCGCCTGGCCCGTGCCATCCCGCTGGTGCTCGAGCACGAGGGCCGCCTGGGGCGTGTAGCGGATCCGGCGGCCGGCGCCTACGTGGTCGAGGCGGCTACCAGGCGCCTGGCCGAAGCCGCCTGGGAGCTGGCACAGGAGGTCGAGCGCCGGGGTGGTATGGCTCGGGAGCTCCTCTCGGGGGCCGCCGGCGAGCGCGTCGAGGCGGCATGGCGAGAGCGTCGGCGAACCTACGAGGCGAAGCGGGCGGGCCTGACCGGGGTGACCGACTACGTCGATGACGGAGCACGAGTGCTTCCGGCTGGCGAGCGAGTCGAGCTGTCGGTCGACGAGACGGAAGAAGAGGAGGTGTGTGGCGAGCGCATCGAGCGGTTCCGCCTGCGGCGCGACGCCGAACCGTACGAAACGGACGGCGCTGAGAGCGGGGGGACAGCGTGAGCGACGAGCGTTGGATCGCCGATCTCGACCTCGAGGCGGCGCTGGCCCGGGCTCCGGGACTAGAGCCAGCACCCGCATCGACCGAGGAGACGCCGGAGGGCATCGAAGTGGGGGAGCGCTACGACCCATCCGATCTCGATCCGGTTCGCCACTTGGGTGGTATGCCGGGCTTCCCGCCCTACGTCCGCGGGCCGTACACCACGATGTACCTCCGCCGTCCCTGGACGGTGCGGCAGTACGCCGGCTTCTCGACCGCCGAGGAGTCGAACGCCTTCTACCGGAAGAGTCTGGCGGCCGGCCAGAAAGGCCTGTCGATCGCCTTCGATCTCGCCACCCACCGCGGCTACGACTCCGACCATCCGCGGGTGGTGGGCGACGTCGGCATGGCCGGGGTGGCGATCGACTCGATCCTCGACATGCGGATCCTGTTCGACGGTATCCCGCTCGACGAGATGAGCGTGTCGATGACCATGAACGGGGCGGTCCTGCCGGTGATGGCGCTCTACATCGTCGCCGCCGAGGAGCAGGGCGTTCCGTGCGAGAAGCTCGCCGGGACGATTCAGAACGACGTCTTGAAAGAGTTCATGGTCCGCAACACCTACATCTACCCGCCGGCCGAGTCGATGCGGATCGTCGCCGACATCTTCCGCTACACGGCACGCCACATGCCGCGCTTCAACTCGATCTCGATCTCCGGCTACCACATGCAGGAGGCCGGAGCGACACCCGACATCGAGCTCGCCTACACCTTGGCCGACGGCCTCGAGTACGTCCGCACCGGGCTCGACGCGGGGCTCGGGATCGACGACTTCGCACCGCGGTTGAGCTTCTTCTGGTGTGTCGGTATGGACTACTTCATGGAGGTGGCGAAGCTCCGCGCCGGGCGGCTCCTCTGGGCCGAGCTCATGGCGCCGTTCGAGCCCGAGAATCCCCGCTCGTCGATGCTCCGCGCCCACTGCCAGACGAGCGGCTGGTCGTTGACCGCCCAGGGGATCTACAACAACGTCGCGAGGACTGCCCTCGAGGCCCTGGCGGCGGTCTCCGGCGGCACCCAGTCGCTCCATACCAACTCGTTCGACGAAGCGCTGGCGCTGCCGAGCGAGCGCTCGGCCCGCCTGGCTCGGAACACCCAGCTCCAGATCCAGCAGGAGAGCGGCCTGGTCGACGCCGTCGACCCGTGGGCGGGGAGCTACTTCGTCGAGCGCCTGACCCACGACCTGGCGGCGCGGGCGGTCGAGCAGATCGAGGAGATCGAGGAGCTGGGCGGGATGACGCGCGCCATCGAGGCCGGCCTGCCGAAGCAGCGCATCGAGGCTGCCGCGGCGCGCACCCAGTCACGCATCGACTCGGGCGAACAAGTCATCGTCGGGGTCAATCGGTGGCGCGACCAGGTGGAGGAGGAGGTCGAGGTCCTGTCGGTCGACAACCGGGCGGTGCTCGAGGCGCAGCACCGGCGGCTCGAGGAGCTCAAGAGCGAGCGGGACACGGAGGCGGTCACGCGTGCCCTCGAGGGGCTCGAGGTGGGGGCCCGGAGCGACGCCAACCTGCTCGAGCTCTCCGTCGAGGCGGCCCGCGCCGGGGCCACGGTGGGTGAGATGAGCGCCGCCTTGGAGCGGGTCTTCGGCCGCCACCAGGCGACGATCCGCTCGCTCACCGGCGTGTATGCTCGGCAGATGGGTGAAGAGAGCGAGGCGGTGGTCGCGGTGCGCCGCCGCGTCGAGCGCTTCGAGGAGGCCGAGGGGCGCCGGCCGCGCCTCCTGGTCGCCAAACTGGGTCAGGACGGCCACGATCGCGGCCAGAAGGTGATCGCCACCGCCTTCTCCGACCTCGGCTTCGACGTCGACATCGGCCCGCTCTTCCAGTCGCCCGAGGAGGTCGCCCGCCAGGCGGTGGAGAACGACGTCCACGCCGTCGGTGTGAGCTCGCTCGCCGCCGGACACCGCATCTTGGTGCCCGAGCTCGTCGACGAGCTCGAGCGGGCCGGCCGCGGCGACGCTCTGGTTGTGGTCGGTGGCGTAGTGCCGCCGAACGACGTCGAGCCCCTGCGGGAGGCCGGTGTGGCGGCGATCTTCGGCCCCGGCTCGAAGGTCACCGAGATCGCCGGCGAGCTGCTCGACCTGCTCGAGCGTCGGCTCGAGGAGAGTGGCGCCGGATGAGCGAGGCCGAGGGAACCGCGGTGGACGACACGCCGGACGGCTCGGCGGAGGTCGAAGCCGTGGTCGAAGGGATCCAGGGCCGCGACCGACGGGCGCTGGCCAAGGCCATCACTTTGATCGAGAGCCGGCGCGGCGATCGGGCGGAGGTCGGCCAGGAGGTCCTCGAGCGGGTGATGCCGCTCACCGGTGGCTCGATCCGCCTCGGCGTGAGCGGCATTCCCGGGGTGGGGAAGAGCACGCTGATCGACGCCCTCGGCAAGCTCCTTCTGGACCGCGGGCAGCGGGTGGCGGTACTGGCGGTCGATCCGTCGAGCACCGTCTCGGGGGGCTCGATCCTGGGCGACAAGAGCCGCATGCCGCACCTCGCGGCCGATGAGCGCGCCTTCATCCGCCCGTCGCCCACCGCCGCTAACCTGGGCGGTGTGGCGCGCCGCACGCGCGAGGCGATCCTGCTGGCCGAGGCGGCGGGCTACGACGTCGTCCTGGTCGAGACCGTCGGCGTCGGCCAGTCCGAGGTCGAGGTCGCCCAGATGGTCGACTTCTTCGCACTGTTGCTTTTGCCAGGCTCCGGCGACGAGCTCCAGGGGCTGAAAAAGGGCATCGTCGAGCTCGCCGACGTCATCGTCATCCACAAGGCCGACGGCGACCTCGCCGACCAGGCCCGCCGCACCGCCAACGACTACCGCGCCGCGCTGCGCTACCTCGGCGCTTCCGGCACCGCCCGCGAGGTCGAGGTCCTGACCGCGAGCGCCCACGAAGGCGAGGGCATCGAAGAGCTCTGGAGCCTGGTCCAAGAGCGCTGGGAGAAGGACCGCACGAGCGGCGCGTTGGACGAGCGCCGCCGCGCCCAGCAGCGCCAGTGGTTCCGGCGCTTGGTCGAAGAGAAGGTGATGGACGAGTTTCTGTCGAGGGCGGGCGTCGCCTCGCGCTTCGAGAGCTTGGAGAGCGAGGTCGCCGCCGGCCGCAAGACCGCTGGCGGGGCGGCGGACGAGCTAGTGGCTGCTACGCGGTCGAACTGAGGAGCGATCAGGATCCAACCGATGGAAAGGCCGTCAGCACTTCGAGTACCCAGATGGAGGTTGCGCCGTCCGACCGGAGGAGGTCGGGTGTTGGAAGCGCCGTCGAAGTCCGCAGTCCTGCTCGTCGTCCTGGTCCTCGGCCTCGCTCTTCCGGTGTCCGCCGACGGCACCGACACGCAGGCCGTCGTCTGCTCGCGCGACTCCTACCTCCCCTACGTCGCGGTCGCGGCGTGGGCGCCTGGAGAGCCCGTCGAGCTTTCGCTGCTGACGCTCAGCCAACCGATCGGGGAGCTTCGCACCATTGCGCTGCCCGAGGAGGTCGAGGGGCCGGTCGATCTGCTCTGTACGAGCGAGAGGCTCGTCTTGCGGGCGCCAGGAGTCTCGCTTCTCGTCCAGAGGCCCGCCTCTCCGTCTCCGTCGGTGGAAGCGGTCCCGCTCGACGAGCCCGGTCTGGATGGGAATCGATACGAGGTCGCCCGCTTCGAGTGCCGGAACGGCGAGCTCGAGCGGGATCCCCTGCGAGCTCCGCTCGGCAAGTACAAACTCCAACCGCTGGATCACAGCCGGTACGACGAGCCCTTCTCGTTCGCCCTCAGGGGTCCAGATTCCGATTCTTCGGAGGGGCGACGATGGCGGTTCGTGGTCTCGGAGAAGTCGCGAGACGAGCCGGTCGGCCGCGACGTGACGATTCTGGAGCTGGTGTGCCCGGACTAGCCAGGATGCGGTGGGTCGCGTGGGTGTCCCTCGCCGGTGCAACGAATTTCGCGATCTGGCTCGTGGCAAGTATGGCTTTGGCTCAGCAGAACGATGAGTCTCTGATGGTTCTGGAGCCTTCGGGGCCGCTCCTCGTTCAGCCTGGGCAGCGCGTGCACTTCGAAGCTCGAGTGGGGAGTATTCCCGACAGCCGCGAAGCGTGGCAATCGGACCGCACTGCGTGGGGGGACTGGCGTCGCTTCCGTGAGCTTTCCCAGGGAGCTGATGGGTGGGAAGTTCGGTGGTCCACGATGGTGATGACGGACTGGAGAAGCGCTCCCTATCTCGACTGGGGCAATGTGGACAGAGAAAGCGGGATCTTCACGGCACCGGCAACGCTGCCGACCAAGGAGGGGTTGGTCAAGGTGATCGGCACTCTTCATCCGCTGGGCGGGGGCGCAGGGGCCGAGTCGATGGTGGCGATTGCCGGCGTGATCCTGTGCTTCCCGCACGTAGACGATTCGATCTGCAGAGACGCGAGGTCCCCGGGCGAGAGCGCCGACCGGGAATTTCATGTTTGTGATCGCCGCGACTTCGACGCCACCTGCCTCGAGTATTCGGTGGGCGACGTATTTCGATCGGAAGAGGAAGTACAGCGCCACTGCGACAAGTTGTCGGTCGGCGGTCAGGCACCCCGGTTCATCCCGAACAGCCGGTGCCCGGCGGAGAATCGTGTGGGCCGGTGTCTGGGTATTCGAGATTCTGTGGGAGAGAGTGAGAGCTACGGAAACAAGCACTATTACAGAGGCCTCTCGGAGCGCTGGAACTGGCAGTTGGGTGGCTTCGCTCCAGCCTGTAAGAAACTGGGTGGCCACCTGATGGTCGACTGATCTGATCGCGGGCTGACCGGCAACGCCTCTGATCGCTCGACTTGGGAGCCTGGAGCTCCCGATGCGCCGGTGAAGACACCACGTTCACGCGACCCGCGGATCGCGAGGTCTTGGGGTGTCGGGGCCGCTCTGGGGATCGTCCGTCAGCCCAATGCGCACTTTCCCCATGCGCACGGATTCACGCCGCGCATCTTCGAACATCAGGTGTGTCACTCTGCCGGACCGGTCGAGTTGGGAGTGGCACTTCACGCCTGCGAACCACGGAAAGTCGATCAAGAACCGCGGGGTAGCGTTTCGCCGTTCACGGACAGTTCGTCCGGCTCGCATCCGCAGGAGGCTCTGGCATCAGAGCGGCCGCGACCGATCCCGGCGCGTCGAAAGCCGCGAGGCACGAAGGCATCGGCTCGAGGGCAGTCACCTCCCGAAGCCAACAGACGACCGCCGCTCGGTATCCATCCGGCCACCGCGGCGGTGGAGTCCCCTCACCCAACGGCCACTCGAGAACCGCGTGATCTGCGGCCGGGAAGACCAACGCCCTGGCCGTCGCGGCGCCGACCCTCTCGATCGCCGCCGCGATCCTTTGCTGGCTCTCGGCTACCTCGCTCCGCGTGTCACGCCCACCCGAGACGAGGAGGACCGGGCAGTCGATGGCCCGCCAGTGCGGGAGCGGATCGAAGTCCATGACGGACCGCCACCACGTGTAGTCCTCCGGGCTCCAGAGCTCGGACGGTAGCTCCGCCGCCCCGGCCCAGGGCTCGGCGAGCGCCGCGGCGAGCCGCTCGTCGAGCCCGCCGGGGGCCACGCCGCTTCTCTGGTACTCGAGCAGCTCCCGCTGGAGGACCTCGACCCGTTCGACGACCTCCTCGTCGAAGCC
>JAWVZD010000098.1:0-6801 GCA_033722395.1 Thermoanaerobaculia bacterium
CGTTCGAGCGCTTCTGGCTCGATCCGTTCGGCGAGCGCGTCCACCTGGTGGGCAAGGACATTCTGCGCTTTCACGCCGTCTACTGGCCGGCCTTTCTGATGTCGGCCGGCATGCCGCTGCCGACCGCCGTCGAGGTACACGGCTGGTGGCTCAAGGACGAGCGCAAGGTATCGAAGTCGAGCAGCAACGTGGTGCGGCCGACCAAACTGATCGAAGATCTCGGCAACGACGCCCTACGCTTCTTCCTGCTGCGTGACATGGTCTTCGGGCAGGACGCCCAGTACTCGGACGAGGCCTGCTTGGAGCGCTACAACAGCGACCTGGCGAACGGTCTCGGGAATACCGTCAGCCGTCTGGTGACTCTGAGCCGAAAAGCGTTCGACGGCAAGTCGCCGCCGGAACCCTGTTTCGACAACCCGGTGCTCCAGGTCGCCGAAGAGGTGGTGGAGGAGTATCGTCGCGCCGTCGGCGAGCTCGCCTTCCACCGCGCCCTGCAGGCGCTGTGGCGGCTCCACGCCGAAGCCAGTCAGTACCTGGTGTCGCGCCAGCCCTGGAAACGACTCGGCGATCCCGACGAGAAGGCCGAGGTGTCGCGCATCCTGTGGAACTGTCTCGAGGCGGTCCGCCTGATGGCGGTCGGTCTGTTGCCGTTCCTGCCGGAGTCGGCGCCGCGCGTCTTGGCGGCGATCGGCATCGACGAGGTGCCTCGATCGTTCGAGGCCCTGGAGTGGGGAGGGATGCCCAACAGCCGGCTGCTCGACGAGCCGCCGGTACTGTTTCCGCGCGTCGACAAGGAGGAGTTCTTCTCCTCCGAGGAGCTCGGCGAGACGACGCAACGAGAAGGAGCGGACGAGCCGTCCGAGACAGCGCCAGAGGAGAGCGAAATGATCGATATCGAGGAGTTCGCCCGCACCGACCTGAGAATCGGCACGGTGACCGCGGCAGTGCCCGTACCGAAGGCCGACAAGCTGTTGCAGCTGACCGTCGACGTCGGCGGGGAGGAGCGCACGCTAGTGGCCGGGATCTCGCAGCATTACGAGCCCGACGAGGTGGTCGGGCGGCAGGTGGTGGTGGTGGCGAACCTGAAGCCCGCCACCATCATGGGGGTGGAGTCGCAGGGGATGGTCCTGGCGGCCTCGGTCGACGGCCGTCCCGTGCTCCTCGCGCCGATCGACGAAGTGCCCAACGGTACGAAGGTGCGCTGACGCCCGCCGGCGTCGCGATCCGCTGCGTGGCTCAGACCGGGTTCGGCACGTCGACGAAGTCGACGTCGATGCCGAACTGCGCGGCGACGTGCTCGCCGAGCGCCCTGATGCCGAGCCGCTCGGTGGCATAGTGGCCGGCGGCGAGGTAGGTCACACCCGACTCCCGTGCCACGTTCATCACCCACTCGCTGCTCTCACCGGTGACGAAGGCGTCGATTCCGAGGTCGATAGCGGTGTAGAGCTCGCGCTGAGCGGCACCGCTGACGATGGCGACCGACGCGATCGGCTGCGCACGGTCGCCGAAGAGCTCCGGCTCCTGGCCGAAGATCTCGGCACAGCGCGACGCCAGATCACGCGGCCCGAGGGGCTCATCGAGCCGGCCGCGATAGCCGATCCAGGCCCCTTCGTACTCTCCGAAACGCTCGATGTCGGTCAGGCCCAGGCGGCGCGCCGCGAGGATGTTGTTGCCGAGCTCGGCGTGGCGGTCGAGCGGCAGGTGGTAGGCGAGCAGGTTGAGATCGCCGGCGAGGAGCTCGGCAATCCGTCGCTTGCGAAAGCCGACCAGCTCGGGGGGGTCCCCGCGCCAGAAGATCCCGTGGTGGACGAGGACCGCTTGCGCCCCGTCGGTTCGGGCGCGCTCGAAGACCTCGTGGCAGGCCGACACGGCAGTGACGAGTCGATCGATGGTGTCCGCCCCTTCGACCTGGAGGCCGTTGGGGCAGACGTCGCCACCGAGATCGACGTCGAGGAGCCGGTCGAGGTAGGCGACCAGCTCGTCGCGCGCCACGCTGCCCGACCGGTTCACCACGGGGTCACCCGGCGACCGGCCTCAGTTGCGCGAACCGGCCTTCTCGCGCGAGCGGCGACCTCCACCACGGCCGCCACGACCGCCGCGACCGCGACCGCCGCCCCCGCCACCTCCGCCGCGCGAGTCGTCGGCCGGCACGCCCATTCCCTCGTAGTCGGCCGGATCGTAGTCCGGTGAATCCATGATCACCGCCTTGCGCGACAGCCGGATGCGGTCGCCCCCGATGTTGATCACCTTGACCTCGACCGAATCCCCCTCCTTGAGTATGTCCGTCACCTCGCCGACACGGTACGGCGCCAGCTCGCTGATGTGGAGCAGGCCGTCGGTGCCGGGTCGGATCTCGACGAAGGCGCCGTAGTTCTCGATGCGCCGCACCTGACCGGTATAGGTCTTGCCGATCTCGGGGACCTCGGTGAGGGATTCGACGATCTCGCGGGCCCTCTGGGCCGACATCTCGTCCGGCGCTCCGATGACGACCTTGCCGTCGTCCTCGATGTCGAGGCTGCAACCGGTCTCCTCGGTGATGGCTCGGATCGTCTTGCCGCCGGGGCCGATGACGTCGCGAATCTTGTCCTTGGGGATATAGAGGGTGTAGAGACGTGGCGCGTGCTGCGAGATGTCCTCGCGTGGCTCGGCCAGCACCTGATCCATCTTGTCGAGAATCTCGATGCGACCGTCCTTGGCCTGGCGCAGCGCCTGCTCCATGATCTCGCGGCTGATGCCGCCGATCTTGATGTCCATCTGCAGCGCCGTGATGCCGTTGCGCGTGCCGGCGACCTTGAAGTCCATGTCGCCGTGATGATCCTCCAGGCCCTGGATGTCGGTCAGGACGGAGAAGCGATCGTCCTCCTTGACTAGGCCCATCGCCACGCCGGCGATCGGTGCCAACAGGGGTACGCCGGCATCGAACAGCGCCAGCGAGCTGCCACAGACGGTGGCCATCGACGAGGAACCGTTCGATTCCAGAATGTCGGATACGACGCGCACGGTGTAGGCGAAGTCGTCCTCGTGGGGTAGCAACGGCAGGATCGCCCGGCGCGCCAGGACGCCGTGACCGATCTCCCGCCGGCCGGGGCCGCGCATGAAGCGCACCTCCCCGACCGAGAACGGCGGGAAGTTGTAGTGCAGCATGAACTTCTGCAGGCTCTCGCCTTCGTACTCCTCGACGATCTGCGCGTCGCGGCGCGTCCCGAGGGTGGCGCTCACCAGTGCCTGGGTCTCGCCGCGCGTGAACAGCGCCGAGCCGTGAGTGCGCGGCAGCATGCCGGCTTCGATCGAGATCGGGCGGATCTCGTCGGCGCGACGACCGTCCAGTCGGACGCCGTCGTCGAGGATGCTCTCGCGCAGCAGACGATTCTCGAGCTTCTTCAGGACGCGCTTGGCGTCACGCCGCTTGTCCTCGTCGTCGCCGCAGAGCTCGTCGAAGTACGGTCCGACGATCGCGTCGACGGCCTTCTTCTGCTCCATCTTGCCCTTGGTGTGGAAGGCCTCGCGCAGTCGATCGGTGAGGTCGCCGGTGATCCTCTCTTCCAGATCGGCGGGCACCTGTGGGGGCTCCCAGACCGGCTTCGACAGGCCGGCCTCGCGGAACATCTCGTGCTGCGCCCGGAGGATCGCCTGCAACTGTTCGTGGGCCTGGAAGATGCACTCGAGGAAGGTCTCCTCGGGCAGCTGGTTGGCAGCCGCCTCGACCATGACGATCGCCTCCTCGCTGCCGACCACGACCAGGTCGAGCTCCGAGACGTCGCGCTCGCTGTTGGTCGGGTTGAAGACGATGTCGTCCTCGATCAGGCCGACGCGTACCGCGGCGATCGGCTGATAGAACGGGATCTCGGAGAGCACCAAGGCCGTCGAGGCGCCGTTGATCGCCAGGATGTCGGGATCGTTCTCACCGTCGGCGGAGAGCACCATCGAGACGATCTGGGTCTCGTTGAAGTAGCCCTCGGGGAAGAGCGGCCGGACCGGACGATCGATCATCCGGCAGGTGATGATCTCCTTCTCGGTCGGACGGCCTTCGCGCTTGAAGAAGCCGCCGGGGATGCGCCCGCCCGCCCAGGTGTTCTCGCGATAGTCGACCGTCAGTGGGAGAAAGGGCCGCGGCGACCCGCCCTTCTCCATGCAGGCCGTGGTCAGTACGACGGTGTCGCCCAGGCGGACGACGCAAGCGCCGTCGGCCTGCTTGGCCATGGTCCCGGTGTCGAGGATCAGTCGATCCGATCCTATGGAAATCTCCTTGCGTTGCTTCATCTCGTCTACCTCGTTTCTTCTTTCTCTCTCTTCAACGTATCGACTGACCGGCACGGGTAGGAAAAGAGTGCAACCCGCGGGCCTCGCCTCGCGCGCTCCTGCCGCGGTGGACGGTCGGAGACCGTCCGACGACCGATCGGCCGGGGAACGTCACGTGCGCATCACACGCCCGGAGGGCGGCAGGCGCGCGCCGTCTCCGTGCCGGGTCCCGAGGAACGGGACCCGACCGGGGTTCCCGGCTCGGTGGGTACGGCGGTTCGTACGGGCGATTATTTGCGAATTCCCAGACGCTCGATCGTCTCGCGGTACCGCGTCACGCTCTTGCGCTTCAGGTAGTCCAGCAGACGACGACGCCGACCGACCAGGATCAGCAGGCCACGACGACTGTGGTGATCCTGCTTGTGCTCCTTGAAATGCTCGGTGAGCTCGTTGATGCGATGCGTCAGCAAAGCGATCTGGACCTCGGGCGAACCCGTGTCCGAGTCGTGCTGCTTGAAGTCTTCGATGATGTCCGCTTTCACGCGTGCTGAAAGAGCCACGTAAACTCCTCCTTCAAAAGGGTTTCCATCGTACCACAGTCACTTGAAGACGATGCGGGGCTGCAAGACTCCGACATCGGCTCCTATCTGTTCGACGACGCTGGCGACGGCGAGAAAAGCGCCGCGTCGCGTCTCGATGCGAATCCAATCTCCCTCGCCCGACTCGAGGCCGCGCACGAGAGCGGTCTGGCCGTGCGACAATCGGCGTTCCTGTTGCGAGTCGACCTCGACCGACTCGAACGGGAGCGGTATGCGGTCGAACGGGATCCAGCCCGGCAGCTCGTCGGTGTCGGCCGAGGCGTCGGCGGCCGTCTCGAGCTCATCCAGCGTCGCCGCGTCCTCGAGTCGGAAGCCGCCCACCGTGAGGCGCCGCAGGGAGTGGAGATGGGCGCCGGTGCCGACGATCTGCCCGAGCTCGTGTGCCAGGCTGCGAGCGTAGGTGCCCGAGGCGCAGGAGAGGCGGAAGGCGATCCGCCCGTCCTCGTCGAGCTCTCCCAGCGGCTCGTAGGCGAAGATCCTCACCTGTTTGCGCTCGACCGGCACCTCCTCGCCGCGCCGCGCCAGCTCGTAGCTCTTCACCCCCTGTACCTTGCGAGCGCTGTAGGGCGGCGTCAGGTGCTCGTACTCGCCGACGAACCGCGTCATCGCCTGGTGCACGCTCTCCGTGCCGAGCCCGTCGATCGGCCGCTCGGCCACGATCTCTCCGTCGGCGTCGTAGGTGTCGGTCTCCCGCCCGAAGCGGATGGTGCCTTCGTAGACCTTCGGTGCGCGGATGAGAAAGCGGGTCAAACGGGTCGCCTTGCCGACCGTCAGGACCAGCAGGCCGGTGGCGGCTGGATCGAGCGTTCCGCAGTGTCCGACCTTCTTCTGGCCGAGGGCCGCCCGCACCCGTTGAACGACGTCGTGGGACGTCATGCCGCTGGGTTTGTCGACCAGGAGGAGGCCGCTCTTCATCCGCTCGCCCCGACGAGCGCCACCAACTCGGTCGCGATCGTTTCGCGGTGCTCCTCGGCCGGGCCCGAGGCCAGGGTGAAGCCGGCGGCGTTCTTGTGGCCGCCGCCGCCGTGAGCGCGGGCCATCGCCTCGACGTCGATCGAGCCGCGCGAGCGCAGCGACACCTTGCACCCTCCGTCGGCGAGTTCCTTGAGCAGGGCGACCGCCCGGACGCCGGCGATCGAGCGCGGATAGTCGACCAGACCCTCCGTGTCGGCCTCGCCGGCGCCACAGCGCTCGAACATGCTCCGCGTCGCGAGGGTGGTCGCCACACTGCCTCCACCGTGCAGCTCGAGAGTGCGCAGGCTCTCTCCGATCAGTCGCATCGCCGCTTCTGGCTGGCTCTCGTAGATCCACTCCGAGACCCGCTCCGGTCGGGCGCCTCCCCGCACCATCGCCGCCGCGGCGTCGAACGCACGGCTGGTGGCGTTGGCGAAGCGGAATCCACCGGTGTCGGTCGAGAGCGCCAGGTAGAGCGCCGTGGCACTGTTCTCGTCGAGCTCGAGCCTCAGAGCCTGCGCCAAGCGCAGGACCATCTCGCCGACGGCCGGCGCGGCGCTGTCGACCCAGTTGGCGTCGCCGTACAGTCCGTTGCCCAGGTGGTGATCGATGTTGATCAGGGTCAGCTCGCCGAGTGCCTCCTCGAGGCCGGTCCGGTCGAGGCTGGGGCACTCCAGGACGACCACCGCGTCGTAGGAGTCGGGGTGACCGGCCGGCGCCTCGGCACCGAAGTGGACGCGCTCGCCCTCGAGGATCGGGGTGTAGGGAGTCGGTGGCTCGTCACGCAGCCAGACGCGGGCGCTCTTGCCCAGTCGCCGCAGGAGTCGGGCGAGCCCGACCGAGCCGCCGACGCCGTCGCCGTCCGGATTGCGGTGGCTGGTGATCAGAAAACGCTGCGCGGCGCGCACGCTGTCGAGGATCGCGTCAGGAACCTGAACTGTCGTCATGGAGTCGCTCCAGTAGATCGGAGATGTGTTGACTGTGCTCGGCGCCGCGATCGAGCTCGAAG
>JAWVZD010000099.1:0-6774 GCA_033722395.1 Thermoanaerobaculia bacterium
CCCGGTCGGGCGAGCGCTTCCCGGTAGAGCGCCCACGGCACCAGGAGCTCCAGGTGCCGGCTGCGAGAGGCCGATTCGAGCGCCAGTGAGTCCCGAAGCTCGTCGAGTGGCGGCGGCGAGCAGTCGGCCCGACCAACCGACGAGGCGACGCACAACGTGGCTGCAGTGATCCAGGCGAGCCGGAAGCGACGCATCGTCGTCGCTACGCGGACCTTCGATTCGACGCGCGCCGAACGACCGTGTCCGCGGGCCGGAAACAGCACGTCGGACGCTACTCCATCGAGTCCAGCAGGGCCTGGAACCGCGGGTGGTCGCGCAGGCTCTCGAGCGTGGAGTCCTTCTCCAGCCAGGCCTTGTACCGGAAGCCCGCGCCGACCGCCCTCTCGAGAAGCTCGATCGACTCCTCCGCCTCGCCCGCCAGAGCCAGGGCACAGGCGACGTTGTAGAGCACGTTGGGCTCCTCCGGATCGCTCGCCAGTGCGCGCCGCGCCCACGTGATGCCCCGCTCGCGTTGACCGGTCTGAATCGCGGCGCACGCTCCCAAATACAGGGCCCGGGGATCGTCTGGGTTGGTCTCGATGTGCGCGGCGACGTTATCCACCACGCGTCGCAACAGGTAGTGGAGCTCTTCGAGCGGCTTGCCCATTCCCTGCAGAGCCTGGGAAAGGAACAACGGTGCCTGGTAGTCCTCCGGTCGCACCGCCGAAGCCTTCTCGAAGAGCTCGGCCGCCCGCGAGTACTCGCCCTGCACCAGGCAGTCGCGACCGTAGAAGTACCAAGCCTCGAAGAGCTTGGGGTCGAGCTCGATCGCCTTCTCGAACTCGGCCCGCGCCTCGTCGTGCTCGCCGGCCACCGAGAACGCCAGGGCACGCGAGGCGTGCGCCTCGGCCGAGCCCGGATCGAGCGCTAGAGCCTTCTCACTCGCCTCGAGCGCCTTCTCCTGATGCTCCCGGGTCGAGTCCATGTAGGTATAGGAGAACGAGTGGCAGTCGGCGAGTCCCGCATAGGCCAGCGCGTACTGAGGATCGACCTCGATGGCGCGCCGGTACATCTGGCGGGCGAACTCGAAGCTGCGGCCGGTCATCTGGTAGAAGAACTTCCTGCCCCTGAGATAGAAGTCGTACGCCTGTACGTTGCGGGTCGCGACGTTCTGCAGGGCGCGCCGTTCCTGCGGCGACAGGGTCACCCTCAGCGCCTCGACGATCGACTCGGCGATCTCGTCCTGGATGGCGAAGACGTCCTTCATGGTGCGGTCGTAGCGCTCGGTCCAGAGGCGGTAGCCGTCCTCGACGTTGACCAGCTGGGCGGTGATCCGCAGCTGCTCACCGGCCTTCCGCACGCTCCCCTCGAGGACGGTCTTGACCCCGAGCTTGCGGCCGATCTCGCGGATGTCGAGTCCCGAGCCGGCGATCTGGAACGACGAGGTGCGTGAGGCGACTCGCAAGTTCTGGATCCGGGCCAGACCGTTGATCAGCTCCTCGGCGATCCCCTCGCAGAAGTAGTCCTGGTCTTTCTGCGGGCTCATGTCGACGAACGGCAGGACCGCCATCGAGGGCGAGGTCTCGGCGGCGGGCTCCTCGGCTCGCTTCTGAAACTCGGCCAGGTCCCGATGGAAATCGCTCGCGCTCTGATACCTGCGGTGGGGCTCCTTCTCCAAACACCGGGCGATGACACGAGAGAGCTCCGAAGGAACCTCGACTCGCACCTGGGTCACCGAGTCCGGCTGGTCACGCAGGATCGACGAGATGGTGTCGGCCGAGGTCTCGCCACGGAAGGGGCGCTCGCCCGTCGCCATCTCGTAGAGCATGACGCCCAGCGAAAAGATGTCCGAGCGATGGTCGGCCCGGCGTCCCTGGACCTGCTCGGGCGACATGTAGGGGACCGTCCCCATCACCTGCCCATGCTGTGTCAGCGTCTGGGTCGCGGCCTCCTCGCCACCCTCGGCGTCGATGTCCGGTCGCAGCTTGGCGAGACCGAAATCGAGGATCTTGACCGAGCCGTCGCCCGCCACCATCACGTTGGCCGGCTTGAGATCGCGATGCACGATGCCGCGGCCGTGCGCCGCCACCAGTGCTTCGACCAACGGCAGAGCGATCCGCAACAGCTCATCGACCCGCATGCCGGTCGAAGGGATGACCTCGGCGACGGGCCGCCCCTCGACGTAGCCCATGGTGAGGAAATGGAGCCCGTCGACCTCCTCCACCGAGTAGATGGTGACGATGTTGGGATGCTCGATCGCGGCGATCGCCTTGGCCTCGCGCTCGAAGCGCTCCAGGTGCTCGGGGTCGGCCGCGAGCTCGTCCGAGAGCACCTTGAGGGCCACCTTCCGGCCGAGGCTCGTGTCTTCGGCGAGGTAGACGGCGCCCATGCCCCCTTCGCCGAGCTTGTCGAGGACCTTGTAACGGGAGAGCGTTTCGCCGATCACTGCTTCACTCCGGACGTCCTTCGAAGATAGGAGAATCGCGGCATACGCGGTCGCGGTGCCCGAGCGTGCGCGGGTCGAAGCGATTGCATCACTCGGTTCCCGAGTCTTGCTCGGGCTCGGCAATCGGCACCGCCTCGGCCTCCCGCTCGGCCTCCCGCAGCCGTTCGAGCAACGCCTGGAAGCGCGGGTGGTCGCGTAGCGGGTCGAAGTCGGAGTCGCGCTCGATCCATGCGAGGTTGGCGCCCTGTGGGCCCCCGGCGCGCTCGAGATGGTCGATCGCCTTCTCGACCTCGCCCGCCTGCGAGTAGACGCAGGCCACGTTGTAGGCCACGTTCGGATCGTCGGGCTCGAGCAGCAGCGCCCGTCCCGCCCAGTTGATCGCCTTCTCCCGGTTTCCTAAATAGATCAAAGCGTTGGCTCCCAGGTAGAGCGCCCTGACGTCGTCCGGGTGGAGCTCGAGGTGGCGCTCGACGTTCCGGAGCGCCCTGACCGAAGCCTCCGAGACCTGCTCGGGTGGTGTACCCATTCCGATGAGGGCCTGGCGCAGCAAGAGGAGAGCCTGATAGTCCTCCGGCCGGACCTCGCTCGCCTTCTCGAAGAGCTGGGCCGATTTGGCGAACTTGCCCTGCGTGTAGCAGGCTCGAGCGTAGAAGTAGTAGGCCTCGAAGAGCTTCGGGTTCAAGCGGATGGCGGTCTCGAACTCGGCCTCGGCGCGCTCGTAGTCCTCGCCCAGCAAGAGCGCCAGTCCCCGCGAGGCGTGCGCCTCGGCGAGGTCGGGATCGAGCTCGAGCGCCTTGGCGCTCGCCTCGTCGGCCAGGCGACGGTTCTCCTCGGTCGCCTCGTTGTGCAAATAGAGAGTCGAGCAGCAGTCGGCTTTGCCGCAGTAGGCCAGCGCGTAGTTCGGGTCGGTCTCGATCGCCTTGTCGAACATCTGCAGCGCGAACTGCATCGCCCGGGCGCTGCGCTGGTAGAAGAACTTGCGGCCGCGCAGATAGAAGTCGTACGCCTCGGCGTTGCGCGTCGCGACGTTCTGGAGCGCCCGGCGCTCCTTGGGCGACAGCGTCACCTCGAGGGCGTTGACGATCGACTCGGTGATCTCGTCCTGGATGGCGAAGACGTCCTTCATCTCACGGTCGAAGCGCTCCGACCAGAGGCGGTAGCCATCGGCGACGTTGACCAGCTGGGCGGTGATCCTCAGGAAGTTCCCCGCCTTGCGGACGCTGCCCTCGAGGATCGTCTTGACGCCCAGGTTCTTGCCGATCTCGCGCACGTCGAGCGCCTCGCCCTTGTACTGGAACGACGAGGTGCGAGATGCGACCCGCAGCCCCTGGATCGCACCCAGCCCGTTGATCAGCTCCTCGGCGATCCCCTCGCAGAAGTAGTCCTGATCTTTGTCGGGGCTCATGTCGGCGAACGGCAGGACGGCGATCGACGGGCCGCTCTCCTCCTCCTCCTCGGCCGCCGCCCGGGCGCCCGAGCCGGTCTGTCGCAGCTTCGTCAGCTCCTCGCGCAGCTCGTCGACGCTCTGGAAGCGGCTCCGCACGTCCTTCTCCAGACAGCGCGCCAGGATGCCGCTCACCCGCGCCGGGATCGACGCCTTGATGCGGGTGACCTCGCGCGGCGTGTCGCGCAGGATCGAGGAGACGAGCGCCGCCGAGCTCTCGCCCCGGAACGGCCGCTCGCCGGTCAGGAGCTCGTAGAAGATGACTCCCAGCGAGAAGATGTCCGAGCGGTGATCGACCGGCAGGCCTTGCACCTGCTCGGGAGACATGTACGGCACCGTCCCGAGCACCACACCGGCGCGCGTGATCGCCTCGGTCTCGGCCTCCTCGGAGGTCGGCTCGACGTCCTGGTCGTAGAGCTTCGCGAGGCCGAAGTCCAGGAGCTTCACCCAGCCGTCCTCGGTCAGCATGACGTTCGACGGCTTCAGATCGCGGTGGGTGATGCCGCGCGCATGGGCGGCCGACAGCGCGTCGGTCATCGGGATGGCGATGTCGAGCATCTCGTCGAGCTCGTAGCCGTCGGGTGGGATCGACTTGTCGAGCGTCTCGCCCTTCACCAGGCCCATGGTGAAGAAGCGCACCCCGTCGACCTCCTCGACCGAGAAGATGGTGACGATGTTGGGGTGGTCGAGCGCCGCTACCGCGCGCGCCTCGCGCTGAAAGCGCCGGAGGTGCTCGGGGTCCGAGGACCACTCGTCGGAGAGAACCTTGAGAGCCACCTCACGCCCGAGGCGTTCGTCCTCGGCGACGTAGACAGTTCCCATGCCGCCCTCGCCGAGCTTCGAGAGGATTCTGTAATGGGAAAGCGTCTGCCCGATCACCGCCGCGCTCCTGGATCCGACGTCGTCTGCGCCATCAAACCGTTGCCTCCTTCACGAGCCGACAGGACGACTCGGGTCTCCCCAGAGGCCGTCCGTCGGCCCGCACTCCACCTCACCGAAACACCGAGAGTCACTCGTAGGACGCTGCGACTGTGACGGGTCGGAGGCCGACCATTGTAGCCGACTATCCCGCCGCGTGCGCGAACCGGGAACGGCATTCCTTCGCCAACCTCGACACCTCGGCGAAGCGAGGATCTCCGGCTCGCCGGTAAGGCTCCCAGAAAGCCTCCTCGGCGAGTCCCGTGGCGGCGCAGTAGTTGCGCTCGATCGCTCGGCGCACCATCTCGAATCCCTCCTCCTCCGCACCGACGAACGCCAGCAACTCGCCGGAGAAGTAGAGCGACTCCGGATCGCGCTCCTCCTCCATCAGCTCGAGGAACTGCTCGAGCGTCTGCTCGATCTCTTCGCCACGCAGGTAGGCCCCGAGCAGCTCCCGCTCCAGGAGGTAGCCGTACTCGGGAGGTAGCCGGCTCCACGATTCGAGCGCTTCCTCCGGGCGCCGCTGCGACAGCAGGTAGTGTCCCCCGGCATCGTAGTAGAAGTCCGAGCCGCGATCGAGATCGAGGAAGACCTCCGTGCGCTCGTAGGTCCCGTTCAGCGCGAAGTTGTTGGCGCAGGATCGGATGCGGTAGTTCGTCGGATCGAGGGCGAGGGCGCGCTCGCAGTCGGAGATCGCCGCCTCGATCAGGCTGGCGTAGCGACGAACGTAGCTGCGGGCGAAGTAGGCGTCGGACTTCTCGGGGTGCCGTTCGACGAGGCGGTTGGCGATCTCGAGCGCTTCGCCGAGCCGGCCTTCGTCGGCCAGGAAGATCACCTGCTGCTCCCCGGCGGCCGGCAGATCCGGATCGAGCTGGAGCGCTCGCTCGAGGGCTTCCTGCTCCCGCGCGTAGACCGGTGCACCACCGCCGGCGTAATGGGCGTCGAAGTGCAGTCGCAAAGCGAGCTCGGCCCAGTATCGGGCAAAGCCCGGATCGAGCTCGACCGCCCGCTCCAGCATGGCGATCGCCCGCTTGTTCTGCTCCGGCGTGCGTTGCACCGTCAGCGACTTCAGGAACAGCTCGTAGGCCTCGGGATCCGTGGGCACCGTGGCGCCGCCGGCAACCGAGGCCCGAGGCGCCAGCACCGGGATCAGGCCCTCGTCCACCCGCTCTGCGACGCGCTCTCGGAGGCCGAGCAGGTCACCAGCCGGCACCGCCACGCTGTCGCGCCACAGCAGCCGATTCGCCTCGACCTCGATCGCCTCCATGGTGAGGTTGAGGAGCTCGCCCTCGCGGAAGTACTGACCCGTAATCAGGTTGACCGCCCCCACCTTCGCGGCGACCTCGCCGAGGTCGGTCGTCTCCTCGCTGAACGACGCGGTGGCGGCGAACGGTCGCACCGCGAGCCTCTCGACACGACTGAGCGCGGTGACGATCTCGTCGGGCACGGCGACTCGCAGGTAGTCGGTGCGCTCGTCCCCGCTCAGGTTCTGGAACGGCAGCACCGCCACCGTGGGGTGGGTCTCCGGTTCCGCGACGGACTCTGCGCCTGCGGCGTCGGCGGCTCGCTGCGAGAGGCTGCGCTCGGCACGCATCTGCCACCAGACGGTCAGGGCCGCGGCCAGCACGACCGCTCCGATCGCCACCGCGACCAACCGTCCCCACCGCTGACTCGTCGGCGGCGGAGTGGTGGTGGCGCTGCGCCCCGACTCGGAGTCGCGGCGCAGCCGCTTCAGATCGGCGAGCAGCTCGCGCGCTGCCTGATAGCGCAGCTCCTTGTCCTTCTCGAGCAGCTTCGAGATCACCCGATCGAGAGCGGGCGGGATCCTCGGCTCGAGACGCCCGGCCGGGATCGGTTCGTGGCTCAAGATCTGATTGAAGACCATCCCCGACGTCGCACCGCTGAATGGACGCTCGCCGCAGGCCAACTGGTAGAGGACGACACCGAGCGAGAAGAGGTCGCTACGGGCGTCGGCCGCTTCGCCCCG